>JAZGEB010000001.1:0-7706 GCA_036478515.1 Parvularculaceae bacterium
CAGAGACCCCGCCGCCGAGAATAACAACTTTTGCCGCGGTCACGCCGGGCACGCCGCCGAGCAAAACACCGCGCCCGCCAGAGGCCATTTCCAAACAACGCGCGCCAACTTGGATTGACATCCGGCCAGCAACTTCGCTCATCGGGCGCAGCAGCGGCAAGCCGCCGAGTTCTCCGGTCACAGTTTCGTAAGCGACCGCCCAACATTTTGATTTAGCCAAGGCTTCGGCTTGGGGTTTGTCTGCGGCAAGATGGAGATAGGTGAATAAGGTTTGCTCAGCGCGGAGCATCTCGCATTCATGTAATTGCGGTTCTTTGACTTTGACAATCATCTCGGCGGCTTCAAAAACCGCTTCTGCTTCGGCAACAATTTTTGCGCCAGAGGCTTTGTACTCGCCGTCACTAAAATCAATAGCGCTACCTGCGCCGGTTTCAACATAGACTTCATGCCCGGCTCGGTTGAGCTCAAGCACACTGTCTGGGGTCAGGCCGACACGGTACTCACGGGTTTTTATTTCTTTTGGGACACCAATGCGCATCACGTTTCTCCATTAAAATGTGGTTGGGGAAATCGTTACGGGGTCATCGCCCATTTGTCACGGGGGTGGCATCGGATTTTTTATTTTGACCCTTGGTAAAGCCAAGAACGGCTAAAGAACGGGAACAAAAGGGGATAGCGAAGAGGATCAGCGCCCGGTGGCAGATTTGCGCATGGCTTGTTCTAATAAATCGGGTCCAGGCGTGCCCAAACTCAATGTTGGCTGGTGGAGAATTGGCATGGTCAGTTTTGCCAGCACGCCTTGCTGATGATCAAGATTGGAGACAAAAACCCGCCCCTGATTGAGCTGGCTGAGGCGCAAGGCGAGGCCGATCCCGATCCCGGCAGATTGGCCACCGACATTGCGATAATCGATTTTATCGGTGAGCGGGGAATAGATCGTCTCAAATTGAGCCTCGGTCAAAGCGTCGCCCTGATTGCTTATGGAGAGAGTAACTTTGTTGGCATCACTGGCGACAGATATTTTGATTGGTGTATCTGGGGTTGCATATTGAAGCGCATTTAGCAGCAATTCGCCAACCGCGGTGCCAGTTTGCTCGGGGTCAGCCATCACCGAAACTTTTGGCACTTGGCCAATGTCAAACCGATGACGTTTTTCTTCCAAAGGATCGATTTTGGCGATTGCGAGGTTGATTAATTCTTCCAACTGAAAAGCACATGGTCTTGCCATCAGGCTGCCAGCTTCAATCCGGCTCAAGGTTAGCAGTCGATTAACTTGTTCCAAAAGGCCGCGACTGGCGGAACTGACGACTTTTGTATAAGACAGGCTTTCTTCCGACTGATCATTCTCAAGCAGGTCATTTTCCAATAATTCAGTATAGCCGATAATTTGATGTAACGGGGTCTTGAACACATGCGTGATAATATTCATCAGCGTGTTGCGTCGTTGCAGAGACTCGGAGGCTTCATCAATCATCGCTTTTAGGCGCAGGGTAATCCGTTCTTTGGCTAGGTGCTTCAAAAAAGCAAGCCTGCGGTGGCGCTCGAGAAAGAAGCTGATACAACCGATCATGGCAAATGTGTTGAGCAAGACGATGACACTGCCAAGCAGCATTCTGCTCGGCGGCAACATTAAAATCGTCATCGTATAGCTACAAAAAATCGCGGCCAATAATGCGGCGGTTAGGGCAAATGACAGATTGAGAAGAACCACAAAAATCAGCGCCATCTGAATAAAACTGGCGTAATATAACAGCACAGACGTTTGCTCGACGGCAATGATTATACAGATAACTGCGCAGGCCAGAGCAATCATCAAACAAGAAAGCACCTGATGATTTCGGCGGCCGAATTCTGAATAGGTGAGATAGATGAGACCGATGCTGAGCGCTGCATAAGTCAGGCGCAAAAATAAGATAAGTTCAAAATTACTGGTCAGCACCAATCGGTCAAAGGCGATGTAAGCGAGGAACACCAGAATGCCAAAAAGCATGACCGCCCGGTTCTTGCCCAGAGCCGTGCGCATGACATAGGAGCCATACTCCTTCTCCAACGCAGGATCGGCGAATTTACTGCTCCACAAGGAGATCGAGGTGTTATTGAACTGGACATGCCCCATAGCCACGAAAACTACTCGAAAACAGTTGTTTATTGGTTACCGTCTTGGCGCCGACCTGATCGGACTGGAACTGGCTAATTCAGCAGGGGGGGGATGTTTTTTGCGGGTAAAGCAGGTTAGATTTTAAAAAAAGCTTAATAATTCATGATTGAATAGAGTTGACTGGATCAGCGCGAAGAAAGCAGCAAGGAATGAGTAAGAACAAGCCCAAATCAAAAATCACCATAATTGATGTTGCCAAGGAAGCTGGGGTCTCGATTAAGACGGTGTCTCGGGTCTTGAATAATGAACCAAATGTGCGCCAATCGACCCGTGACAAGGTTGAGGAAGTGGCACGTCGGTTAGACTTTCATCCGAACCTCTCGGCGCGGCGTCTAGCTGGCTCTCGGTCGTTCATGATCGCATTGGCTTATGACAATCCAAGTCTTGATTATATCGGCATATTGCAACAAGGCGCTGTTACGGCTTGTCGCGAGAACGGGTATCATTTGTTGGTCGAGCCGATGGGGGCAAGTGTCAATCAAGATTTCATTAGTCAAATGGTCCGTCAACTCAGCGTTGATGGGGTGATTTTAACCCCGCCGGTTTGTGATGATCCGACCATATTGGAGGCGCTAAGAGAGGCTAATGTTCCGACGGTGCGGATTGCTCCGCAAGAGATTTCTGCCTCGACCGGCAGTGTTCGGATGGATGACAAGGCGGCTGCTCACGCGATGACAGAGCATCTGATCGCCACTGGCCACCGGGATATTGCTTTCATTCGCGGGCATGAAAATCACGGTGCGACGATCAACCGGTATCAAGGATTTGAACAAGCAATGGTCGCCGCCGGGTTGCAACCGCGCGACGAATGGATTTTGGATGGTGATTTTTCTTTTGCTTCGGGCTCGATATGCGGTGAGCAAATTATGTCAGGCAAAGAAAAACCAACAGCTATTTTTGCCAGTAATGATGATATGGCCGCTGGCGTGATGGCGGCGATGGGGCGATTGGGCCTATCGGTGCCGGAGCAAGTTTCGGTTGCTGGCTGTGATGATGGACATTTTGCCCGATCAACATGGCCCCAACTGACCACAATCAAGCAACCGATTGAGGAAATGGGCAAATGGGCGGCGCAGTTGTTGATTGAAGATCAAAAGAAAATGCGCGACGGCGAGAGTGGCCGCATGATATCTCTGGATTTTGAGCTTATCATTAGAGGGTCAACTCGGATATTGCCGAGCGAATGACAAGGGGCATTTAATGAGCTGGCTGGTAAAGTTCACCATGGGCGGATTAGAAATTTTATCCTCCCTATTTGTCGTCGCGATTGGCCTTGGCGTTCTGGCGATCGTGATTTTATTTATCCTTGATAAAATCCAAAAGCAGGATGCGGTGCGGCATAATTTTCCGGTGATCGGCCGTTTCCGGTCGCTGTTTATTCATTTGGGGGAGTTTTTCCGGCAATATTTTTTCGCGATGGACCGGGAAGAAATGCCATTTAATCGGGCCGAACGTGAGTGGATAAAAGAAGCAGCCCAAGGCAAAAGTGGCAGTGAACCCTTTGGTTCAACCAAATCAACCGCGACGCCAGGGACAACTATTTTTGTGCCCGCAAATTTCCCCAAACTGGATGAGGAGACATGCGCTTGCCCACCGGTGATATTTGGACCGGCGACAGCGCATCCCTTTGCGGCGCAATCTTTGATAAATATTTCCGCGATGAGCTATGGCGCTTTATCCAAACCCGCCATTCAAGCTTTGTCCCGAGGGGCTGCTGCTGCCAATTGTTGGCTGAATACAGGCGAGGGCGGCTTATCGCCATGGCATTTGGAAAGCGGGTGCGATCTTATTTTTCAACTGGGTACAGCCAAATATGGTGCCCGGGATAAATCCGGGCGGTTCTCAGCTGATGTATTTAAACAAAATGCGGGCCAGCCTCAGGTCAAGATGATCGAGCTTAAACTGGCGCAAGGGGCAAAGCCGGGCAAGGGCGGAATTTTGCCCGGGGTTAAAGTTTCCCAAGAGATCGCGATGATCCGCGGGATCGAGCCGGGGCAGGATTCTATTTCGCCAAACCGGCATCGGGAAATTGAGAGCTTTGGCGAAATGTTGGATTTCGTCTCCAAGCTGCGCCAACTTTCTGGCAAGCCAGTTGGCCTGAAAACGGTGTTCGGGGACCGTTCATGGCTTGATGGGCTGTGTACGGAGATTAAACGTCGCGGCGAAGAGTCGGCGCCAGATTTTATCACTCTTGATGGCGGTGATGGCGGCACCGGTGCCGCACCACTGGCATTGATGGATAATGTTGGCCTGACGTTGAAGGAAAGCTTGCCAATGCTGGTTGATGGCTTGCAAGAATATGGCCTGCGCGACCGGATCAAAGTTATTTGCGCGGGCAAATTGGTCACACCGGCAGATGTCGCCTGGGCCTATTGCGTTGGTGCGGATGCTGTAAACACAGCGCGAGGGTTTCTTTTTTCCATCGGCTGTATCCAATCAATGCGCTGCCACACCAATCAATGCCCAACTGGGGTCACGACCCATGATAAAAATCTACAATCCGGCCTTGATCCAGAAGTCAAAGCGGAAAATGTCACGCAATTTGTCAGCCGGATGAAAACGGATGTCAATGTCATTGCCCATTCTTGCGGCGTCCCCCATGCCAGAGCGCTACAACGCAAACATGTCCGCATCGTGCAACCAGATGGGCATTCTATTGGGCTTGATAAAATAAATCCTTACACAGAATAAATTAGTGTCTCGACATGGTCAAGAGCCACTTGGCGCGCGCATGAATTTTTCCGGCGGGATCCACGTGCCCGCAAGATGCTTGTTGCTCCTGGATAATCAAACCAACATTATTGGCGAGCGCGGCGACGGGGTTCACCTGTTAGGTGTTTCCTTCCAGATATTTGAGTTCTGCTGGTGTCGTCTCCCGGCCCAAAGCGGCATTGCGATAGGGGAAGCGGCCAAATTTCTTGATCGTAGCATGATGCTGCTCCGCAAACGGAATATTGGGGCTGCCGGGGAGGCGTTCCCGAAACAAAGCGACACATTTTTCCTGCATGGATAAATCTTCGCTATGCATCAGCGGCAAATATAAAAACGCTCGCCGGGTCTCAGGTAAAGCAAGGTCATCGCCGCGCTCAATCGCATTAGTAACTAACTTGATGGTTTTGAGGTCTTGATCAAACGCCTTGGGGCTGTCGCGATAGAGATTACGGCTGAATTGATCAAGCAGGATGATCAGCGCCAAGGTGCCTTCTGCGGTTTTAGCCCAGTCATCCAGTTGCCCAGCCGCAGCGTCATTATAGACAGCTTGAAACCGGTCGCGAATAGATCTGTCAAAATCGTCATCGCGGATGAAATGCTGCTTTGTCGGTGTTTCGTCAAACCAAAAAGACAATATATCTTGGGGCGTTACACTCATTTAGTCCCCTCCTTGGGGCGGTGTTGAAAACTCTTGGTTGCATGGTGTGTGTCGCCATGGCTCATTACGGCTGGTTTACAGGATGAAGGAGTAACACATCATGGCCGATGGTGCACAGGATATGGAACAGGTTGTTGAAACAGCAGGTGGCGGCGGTGTCGCGGCGGAGCGACTGCGTCAGTTTATCGAGCGGGTCGAGCGGCTTGAAGAAGATAAGCAAGCGATCATGACCGACATCAAGGAAGTCTATGCTGAAAGCAAAGGCGAGGGCTATGATACGAAAATTCTGCGCCAAGTGATCCGCATCCGCAAAATGGACCGCCATGAACGCCAAGAACAAGAGGCCATTCTCGACCTCTATCTGTCTGCGCTCGGCGAAGCTTAAGCGCTAGCGCGTTGGCACCGGGGTATCGCTGGAGTAATCATAAAAGCCGCGACCGGTTTTCTTCCCGAGCCAGCCAGCCTCGACATATTTAATTAGCAAGGGGCACGGACGATATTTGGAATCTGACAGGCCATCATAGAGCACTTGCATAATTGACAGGCATGTATCGAGGCCGATGAAATCGGCTAATTCGAGCGGCCCCATGGGATGGTTGGCCCCGAGCTTCATTCCGGTATCAATCGCCGACACCGTCCCGACGCCTTCATACAAAGTGTAGATCGCTTCATTGATCATTGGCATCAAGATGCGGTTGACGATAAAGGCCGGGAAATCTTCCGCCACCGCGGTGGTTTTACCCAGCTCATCAATCAGGTTGGTCGCGGTTTCAAAGGTCTGCTGGCTGGTGGCAATGCCGCGGATGACCTCGACCAAGCGCATGATCGGCACTGGGTTCATGAAATGAACGCCAATAAATTTTTCCGGGCGGTCAGTTGAGGCGCCAAGGGCGGTAATGGAGATGGAAGATGTGTTGGTCGCGATGATCCCGTCTTTTTGAAGGATTTTGGACAGCGCGCCGAAGATGTTTTTCTTGATTTCAGCATTCTCGGTCGCCGCTTCGATGACCAGATCACAGTCTGCCAGGTCATTAAAGCTGGGGGTCGCGTGGAGTTTTTTCACACCGGCGTCGAGATCGTCCTTGGTGATTTTATCTTTGGCGAGTTGTCGGCCCATATTCTTTTCGATTTGCCCGATCGCGGCATTGATCGCGTCCGAGTCCAGATCATTGAGAGCGATGTCATAGTCGGCAAGAGCAAACACATGGGCGATACCACTGCCCATTTGGCCAGCGCCGATAATCCCAATTTTTTTGATCTTGGACATGCCAGTCTCCTTGGATTTTGTGCATCTGCGAAGGACGATACCTCACCCGGCAAAAAGGGCAAGAACAATAGAGATGGGGAGGATTGAAATAATTGTTCCAACCATCACACTGGCAGCGGCTTCGCGCTCAAATACACCATAATGCGCGCCTTGGACGACGGCGGAAACCGCTGGTGGCATGACTGTAAACAATGCCGTGACCCCCATTAACAGCGGGTCGGAGCCGGTGAATAGCGCAACCAAAGCAACGCTGACCAAGGGCAGGATGAGCAATTTTATCAGATTAACCGACGCGACACTTGGGAGCGCAGCGGCGAACCCTTCTCGGGGTAGGGTGGCGAGGGTCAGGCCGATGACAAAGAGGGCGGTGGGTCCGGCTGTGGCGCCAAGCTTGTCGAGAAAGATTGCCAGCGGGGCCGGCAGATCAGGGCGTAATAATGACAATATCGCGCCGGACAGAGCCGCCACGACAATCGGATTTGTCACGATCCGTTTGCCCCCGCCCAAAATCGCACGCAGCAGACGCGCAATTGGTCCCTCGGCCGTTGGAGTTTTTTCAGTTGGCCAGGTCATTAAGGCTGCACCGGCGCTGAACACGAAGACGCCCTCGACAATCATCAGCATCAAGAAGGGCGGGCCCCAGTCTTCAATCATCAGCGCCATCGGCAGGCCAAGAAAAACTGCGTTGCCGCATACAGAAGTGAATGAATGGCCGCCGGCTGCCGGCATTGAAAACCCGTGCAGTTTAACCCCGACCAGCATGGAAATAACCAAAAGGGTTGCGGCCGCTAGGCCATAGCCCGCCATCATACCCAAGACATCAGGACTGACGGGGGGGCTCGTGATAAAGAAATTAAAAACCGCAACTGGCATGGCGAATTTGAACACGAAAGCAAGCAGCGCCGAGGCAT
>JAZGEB010000002.1:0-5534 GCA_036478515.1 Parvularculaceae bacterium
GGCGGCGGTGACGGGTTGCTTGACCCGGAAGAACTACAAGATGCAAGAGCAATGGCTCCAAGGGAGACCACCGCTAGGCGCAAAGATGTGTGTACTGATATCATGATAATCCCCTTAATCGCCGTTCACGAGAACGATGTCTTCGGCCAGGTCGGCGAGCTTTGCATCAGTCGGACACGGCGTCGTGTCTTTTGAGCAAATTGCTGTGATGGTGTAGGAACAGCCATATTTGCTAAAGGTCATTTCTTTACCATATTCCGTTTTTATCACCGTGTAGGGACAATTCAGGCTCTTCAGGCGCGGCTGCGCTTTACTGGTGCGTCTCAGAGACTTTGCCCGGGAGCGTAACTTATCGACGCCAGCGCCTTTGGCAGATTTGCATGTGCCGTTGATGGCTATCGGGCCGGTGTCACTGGAGCCTTGCATGGCATAGGAGTTTTTCAAACTGACCAGTCTTGCATCTGATTTCATCAGCGCTTTTCGCGGCGACAGCATCGGCGCTTCGCAGGTTTTGCCAGCTTTACGAAAGCCCTCAAGCCGTGCACCGAGTTTTGATGATCGCAATTCTTTCGAGCTGCGCATCATCTTGTCGACAGTTTGAACTTGATCTTTTTTGATTGATGCTCTGACTTTGGTCCAAGCTTGGCCTTCGCGCTTCAAATCTTCAACTTCGGCCCGCACTTGCTTGATCGCTTCAACCGCTGCTTCAAGGTCATCCTTGTCGTTTGAATTGTCTCGGGCTTTGTCTTGGGCAATTGCCGCGCTGAAGCTTGTGAGCAGCCCAACAACGGCTCCGGTTAGAACTATTTTCGTCGGGTATCGCATCGGTGCTCTCCTCAAAATTGACCCCAGAAAGGATCATCCTGACACGAAAAGACAGTTGGGATCAATAAGGGGAAGAAGAAGGAATTAGAGCTGGCGTTCCAGATAGTTACGGGTTTGCTGGAAGCCATTGGTGCCGGGGGTTGCGCCATAGGTCATGGTGCCGCCTTTGAGTGACGGTCCAGAGCCATCGCCGAGACATTGGAAGGATTTGATTTTTGCCTGGACATCGGCTTCGCGGCCGGTGCGACACATTGCTTCGATCGCGCCGAGCGCGCCATCACAGGCTTTGGCAATGCTCTGGTTAGCGGGCCATGTCGTCGTCGTAGACCACAAAATTGTCGCTCGAATTGCAGTGCCGCAAATATTGGCGGTGTAATTTGCTTCATTTTGCAGGCTGGCTTCTTCAGCCGCTTGCGCCCGGCGCTCTTTCAAGCTCTCGGCGGAGGCCGTGGGCAAGCTGGCGGCCAAGCCCAGGGTGAGGCTGGCTAAACAAATATTTATCGCAGATCGACGCAAAGCTGTCGCTCCTCCTTGGCGGGTCCGAAATCGCTTATACATCATTTATAGGGTGGCTTCCAGATATCTTGCAATTGCCGCCGAGGAAGGGCGCCCGGCAATATTGGCCCCTTTGGCATAGGTGATCGTGAGAACCTTTTTATCGAACAGATAGCTGGTTTTGGTTCCGGGCACGAAGCGGACCATTTCAAGGCCCTTGGCCAAGGCGTCAGCACCGAGGGCATCAGCGGCAACAAGGTCAATGCCCTTAGCAGCCGTTAGCACGGCATCGGCCAGAACCGCTTGATTGCGCTGACCATCGGGCCCTGACTGGAGGAAGTAAATATCGATGCCATAGCGCTCACGAAAGATGTCTGCTGCCAATAGCATCCGGGCTTCAACCTCGGCATAACTTAAAGCCGGGGCGCTGAGCGAGGCTTTGGTATTCGGCACTGGCAGAACCGCCTTGCCGCCCAATGGTACCAGAACCGTGCCTTGTGTCGCTGGTTTTTCAGAAGGGGAGAACAGCGTCGCGCCGCCATTGGTGGTGACACGTAAGACAGCTTCCCCATCAACATCCTTGTAAATGACATCGCCTCTGGGGCTGCGGGTGGCTGTTAGCGCGTAGATTTCTTCTCCGCGTTGACCGCGCAGAAGTGCGCATTCGATGTCGGTGGTGTCGGATTTGTCGCATAAAAAACGGATCAGACCAGTGCGGCCATCGGTTTGAAAGACAAATGCTTCATCGCCTTGTGTGGTCTCGAATAATTGTGGTGTTCGGGTCGACAATTTGACCGCCGCGGGGCCCCTGCGGGTGAGCAGTGCCCGAAACGGGTCTTCTGCCGGTAGATTGCTGGACCCGGTGTTTTCTCGCGCATTTGTGATCGGTGTGGCCGACGCTGTTTCTTGCGCATAGGCATTGCTTAAAAACACCGAGCATAAGGCCAAGCTCAGCGCAATAAGCCGCAAAGGGGAGCTACCCTCTTGTTTAAACAGGTATTTTCTATTGCCCAAGAGATGTCGGACCATCACACAACTCACCTTTATCTGCCCTCGTCGCGATATTAATAGCACGAGCATGGGGCAGAATTCAGGCAAATTTGCCGTGATTATGCGGCAAAGTATTGACCGCCATTAACCGTAAGGGTCGAACCGGTGATGAAGCCAGCTTGGTCTGAAGCGAGAAAGGCAACGCAATCGGCAATTTCGCCAGGCGTGCCAAGACGCCCCACAGGAATTTGGCCGACGATGCTGTCGAGGACTTTCTGGTCCAAAGCAGCGACCATTTCAGTGCCGATATATCCCGGTGCGATGGCATTGACGGTTATACCTTTGCGCGCACTTTCTTGAGCCAAGGCTCTGGTAAAGCCGAGCAGACCAGCTTTGGCGGCAGAATAATTGGCCTGGCCAAACTGACCCTTTTGGCCATTGATTGAGGAGATGTTGATAATCCGGCCAAAGCCGCGATCACGCATCCCGTTGATCACGGGGCGGGTCATATTGAAGACGCTATCAAGGTCGCACGAGATGACTTTTTGCCAGTGCTCGGCGGTCATTTTGTGGAGCGGCGCATCTCTGGTGACGCCGGCATTATTGACCAGAATATCCGTGGCGCCTAGATCATTTTCAATCTCGCCAACGGCGCTCTGGCAGGCCGCAAAATCGGCGACATCGAATTTATATGCTTTGATGCCCGTTTTTTCGGTGAATTTTTTTGCCGCATCATCATTGCCAGCATAAGTGGCCGCAACAGTGTGGCCCGCACTTTTCAAGGCAATGGAAATTGATTCGCCGATCCCGCGTGTACCGCCGGTCACGATTGCAGTTTTACCCATAGTTTCCTCCGTCGTTGAGTTTTTTTTGTTTATGTTAAACGCGAACAGATTTTAGTCGCTAGCGCTCGACGCAAAGGGCGACGCCCATGCCGCCACCAATGCATAATGTCGCGAGGCCTTTTTTAGCATCGCGCTTTTGCATCTCATGCAGCAATGTCGTCAAAATACGCGCACCTGAAGCGCCGATCGGGTGGCCGATAGCAATTGCGCCGCCATTGACATTGACTTTATCCGCATCCCAACCAAGTTCCTTGCCGACAGATAAGGCTTGCGCAGCAAAGGCTTCATTGGCCTCGATCAGATCGACTTCGTCTAGCGTCCAACCAGCTTTTTCCAATGCTTTGCGGCTAGCCGGCGCTGGTCCAATACCCATGATCGACGGATCAACGCCGCAATGGGCGAAGGAGGCGATTTTTGCGAGCGGTGTGATCCCGCGTTTTTTGGCTTCTGCGCCGGACATAATCACTAGCGCGGCGGCACCATCATTTAAGCCGGACGCATTAGCGGCGGTCACGGAGCCTTCTTTGGCAAAGGCCGGGCGCAATTTGGCGAGGCCTGCGGCGTCGACGCCATCGCGAATAAATTCATCCGTATCGAACACAATATCGCCTTTGCGGTGCTTGATTGTTACTGGGACAATTTCATCTTTGAATTTGCCAGCATTGCGGGCGGCTTCGGCTTTGTTTTGGCTGGCGGCGGCAAAAGCATCTTGGTCTTCTCTGGAAATTTGATATTTCTCAGCCAGATTTTCAGCTGTTTGACCCATGTGATAATTATTGAATGCATCCCATAATCCATCGACCACCATCGTATCGACCATCGAAACAGGGCCCATTTTGGTGCCGCCCCGCATGGTTGAGGCATGGGGCGATAGGGACATATTCTCTTGCCCGCCGGCCATCACGATCGATGCCTCACCGGCCTTGATCGCTTGGGCAGCAAGGCCAACCGCGCGCAGGCCCGAGCCGCACACCTGATTGATCGTCATCGCTGGGTTTTCTTGTGGGATGCCAGCATGGATACTCGCTTGACGAGCCGGGTTTTGGCCAGACCCTGCGGTCAGGACTTGGCCAAAAATCACCTCATCAACATCCTTGGGATCGGTCTTGGCGCGGGTGAGCGCTTCTTTCATCACAATGGTGCCGAGGTCTGTGGCCGGGACGCTAGCGAGCGAGCCGAGGAAAGTACCAACAGCGGTGCGAACGGCGGAAGCAATTACGATGTCATTATCTGCAGTCATGGGGGTCTCCAAGGGCGTGTTAAGCATGTTTCAAGCACATTGCCGTGCGATGTGCAATTTTGGCACTGCAAAAATGCTGACCTTCGCAATTGCAGCAAAAAGATAGGCAAGCGGGCTAAAATCCAGTAGAGTGGTCTTCGCAACTGCAAAACAACATTAAGTTTAGGGCACGGCATCCGCCACCAAGAATAAGGGCAATATTTATGGCCAAGAAAGCCAGCACAAATGATGATGTCATTATCATCAAAAAATATGCAAATCGCCGCCTCTATAATACAGCGACGAGTTCTTATGTAACGTTGGACTATCTCTGCGAGATGGTCAAAGCGGGGGAGGATTTTGTCGTCAAGGATGCCAAGTCTGGCGATGACATAACCAGATCAGTCCTGACGCAGATTATCTTCGAAGAAGAAGGCAAGGGAGAACAGCACATGTTGCCGGTTTCTTTTTTGCGACGCTTGATCGGCTTTTATGGCGACAATCTGCAATCCTTCGTGCCGTCCTATTT
Organism: Parvularculaceae bacterium; assembly: GCA_036478515.1. Taxonomy (GTDB): domain Bacteria; phylum Pseudomonadota; class Alphaproteobacteria; order Caulobacterales; family Parvularculaceae; genus CALLVA01. Next base: position 4,904 of record JAZGEB010000002.1, read on the forward strand.
GGAAATGAGCATGGATGCTTTTGCCAAAAACCAAGAGAAGATGCGGACATCGATGTCAGAAACTTTTGGCGCGGGCGGAACTGCGGGGTCGCCTTTTGGCATGTTTGAAGATATGGCGCGCAAAAATATGGGCATGTTTGAACAGGGCGTGAAAATGTTTGGTGGCAAAATGCCATCCAGCCCCATGGGCGGCTTTGGTCGCTCGGGCGACGGCGATACTTCTGAAATCGATCTGTTAAAAGCGCAAATAGAAGAGCTGAAGCAGCAACTGGCAGCGAAGAAATAAGAAGAAATAAATCAGACCTAAAGGGGCGAGAATGAAATATCTGGTGTTAGGACTACTATGTCTGGTCGTTGCCGGCTGTGGCAAGGGGGAGACTGAAAATAGCGATGATCCAACATATTTTGCCTCAGCCTTTATTGCTGAAAATACGACGCCAATAATATCGCCTGACTTAACTGCGCGCTTTGGCCAATTGGCGCTTGATTGCTTACACCGAGAATACCCGAATAAAATCTCCCATGTCTTAGCAGATGACCAAGACGTTAAAGCACCCCATGAGTTACACCCGGCCTTCTACGGTTGTTTCGATTGGCATTCATCTGTCCACGGACACTGGCTATTGGTTCG
>JAZGEB010000003.1:0-2542 GCA_036478515.1 Parvularculaceae bacterium
GTGACTTGGATCAGCCGGTCGGCAAGGGTCGATTTGCCATGGTCAATATGGGCGACAATCGAGAAGTTACGGATCTTGGAAATATGCGTCATCAGGGGGCTATAGCGTGCAATTTTGCGCACTGCAACGCGATAAAAAAAGCCCGGCATTGGCGCCGGGCTTTTGGTCATTCGAAGTTATAAATTGTAAGCTTATTTGGCTGTCAACGCATCGCGAATTTCGGTCAGCAGCACTTCTTGCGCTGGCGGCGGTGTTGGCGCTGCTTCTTCGGCTTTTTTAGCAGAATTGATGCCTTTGATCACAAAGAACAAAGCGAGTGCAACGATCAAGAACGCGATCACGGCATTGAAGAACAGACCATAATTTAGCGTTACGGCTTCTGTGTCCGCGGTGGCATCGGAGAGTTGGATTTTCAGTTCTGCAAAATCGACCCCGCCCATCAACATGCCAATTGGCGGCATTAAGATGTCGTCAACCAGTGATTTAATGATGGTGCCAAAAGCACCGCCCATGACAATGCCGACTGCCATGTCGACCATATTGCCCTTCATGGCAAACTCTTTGAATTCCTTAAGCATTTCGTTCCCTTTCTCGAGGCGTTCAGCCTCTTCGAATGTCGTTTTTGTTCACGCCCCTGAAAACCGGAGCAGCGCATCAGACCTGCGGCACCATAAGTGATGCCGTAAAGCCCTTTAATGATTGGCGAATTAGAGACGGCGTGTGGTTAACAAATAGTTAACGGGCGGAGATCGCCTATTTGCGGTCAGGGGATGGGCAGCGAACTGCGGAGGTGATTGCCCCAGAGCTTGCATCTTGGACCATCAGCACACAAGCAAGATCATTGCCGAGGTCAGGGACGGCAAAGGCAATGGATTGATTGCCCGCGCCGAGAACACCCAATTGTTTTATTTGTGTAACGACATTTTTATAGGGCAGACTTTGACCTGCATTGCGACCTGTCTTGACCTCGACGGTGATAATAGCCGGATTATAAAAGGCAAGGATGAGCCGAGCCTTGGGCTCAGACGCGGAAACAATCGCGGTGTAGGTGCCGTCATTGACAGCGAGTGACAGGTCGGCAACGGCTAAGCCTGGGTCCCCAAGCGAGGCATCGACATCGGCAAGATTGTCAGCCCGGACAACGGTTTTACCACTAATCACCATTTGCGGTGTGTAGCGGCTCAGGGTTTTGAGGCGCTCGGTGTAATAGGCTTGGCGCTGATCAAAAGCAGGTTGCGCCAGCGTATCTTCCCAGCCGCGCCAATCCCACATCGAAACCGGATAGGAGAGCGCAATCACATTTGGCCGATCAGCAATTTGGGCGAGGATCGCATCGCCTTTTGGTGAGTTAGGACAAGACTGGCTGGTGAATAATTCAACCACTACCGGCCCGCTGGCAAAAGCAGGCGCGCCAAGAAGCCCGAAAAGAGCTCCGGCTAAAATCACAATTTTCCGAGAATTCATCAACGCTTATTACCCAGCTACTCTATCGAATATGGATACTATCACATAAAGGGTAAGTAAATGCACCTCACCCTTGCGTGAGGTAACGGAGAGGCGGCTAATTGTGATTAGCCAAGGTGACGGCCAGTGCGGCGTAATTCACGCAAATCTGTCATCGATTGGCGCCAGTTCTCGTCGCCAAACTGGGCAAGAAAAGACTGTTGCAGTTGCATCCATACCGGTAGCGCCAAGGCAAGTTTCGCTTCCCCAAGCGGTGTCAGCGAGGACATCCGCTGGCGCTTATCCGCCCCGGGCCGGGTCATGACCCAGCCCTTTTCAACCAAGGGCTTGACCAGGCGGGGCACTGTCGACGGGTTGACGCCAACGACATTGGCAATCGTACCAACACTATTTGGCCCGACACGATGAAGGGTCATCATTAGATTAAACTGATGAGCCGTGAGTCCCAAAGGGGCAAAGGCCTGATCGAAAAGCCCGGTAATCATCCGTGACGTACGCGATACATGCCGGAACACGCACCATCTAGGGTCGGCAAGATCTTGCGCAAATTTTTGGTCAGGCATAGGCACATCACATTTCGTTGAGGGGTCCCAGAATACGCTTTGGTACCAACTTGACAATATCTGTATATGCAGTAATAGTCTATGCATATGACAGATAATATCGGGCATCGGTCATGGCCCCTAAAAACAATCCCGATATTTGCCCTAACAGCCATGATCCCTGGAGGAGAGAAGTGCGGCCCTCGCCGGTGATCCGGATTGCCCCCCCCGCGATCACTTCGTAAGAGCCGCACTAAAAACACCGGACCATCATTGGCCCGGTGTTTTTAGTCACCCAAAATAAATTCAATCGCTGGTTCAAGCCGCAAGATTGCGGATCACATAATGTAGGATGCCGCCATTTTTGAAATAGCCCATTTCATCGGCGGTATCGATGCGGCAGAGCAGGGATATTTTCTTCAAGGTGCCGTCGGACATTTTAATCGTTGCCGAGACTTGTTGCTGGGGCTGCAAATCTTCGACCCCGTCAATGGTGACCTCTTCGGTGCCGGTCAGGCCGAGTTTTTTCCAGCTGT
>JAZGEB010000004.1:0-8361 GCA_036478515.1 Parvularculaceae bacterium
TTATCGCTACCGCCAACGAACAAAATGGCATTGCGTTCGGGCCATTTAGTCGCTGCCATCCGGTAATGACCTTTGCCGGGGAGTTGCGGCAATTGTCGCCAGCTGATCTTAGTCCGATCATCCGCCGCAATATCCCCGCGCCAGCAAGCCGAAATACCTTCAAAACTGCGGCTCTTGCCCGCGTCGCTCGGCGGCACAATTATCACCCCGTCACAAATCGCGATTATATTACCCAAAATACCGCCCGCATGGCCAAACACAGGCTTGCCCAGAAACGGCGTCGCGCTGGTCCATTCATCTTTGAGCGTATCATAAATTTGTACATCCGAAACATTATTGTCTTTATGCCACCCCGAGATCAGATAGATGTACCGGTCTTGAAAAACCGCAGACACCGTATCATCGACCGGCACCGGCATATCGGCCATCCGAGCATAGGTCTCGGTGGCAATGTCAAAGCCCCAAACTTCCGGGGTCGACACTTCCGTGCCGTCTTGCGCGACCGAGTAACCGCCAAAAATATAAATCGTCTGCCCGATCGTTTGCGCCGTCGCCGCCAAGCGGCCAACACCATCTGGCAAGGGCGGTAAGACGTGGCAGGTGCTTGTCCCCAAATCACACGCAAACGCCTCGGCTGTAACCGCGTCCCAAGTCTTGGCCTGTTTTAAACCGGCAAAACTATAAATCTGTGCGCTATCTTGCGCATGATGAACAGCCACCGCATGATTGCTGACAGCAAAGGGCAGCGTCGTAGGGGGCGTTGGTTTGGGGAAGCTTGCGCAAGCCGTCAGGCTAAACACAAAAACCAAAATCGCTGCACTAATCCCAAATCGCATCATAACTTCAACCTCCGGCAAAACCCATCAATTGCTTTTCTCGTAGCCGGTTTTGGGTCGTTTGTCGTTGATGAAATTAAGCGGATGTCAGTGCCGCCTGGTTATCAAAAGTGTTGTGCGAAGAAGCGGCTTTAGCGCACTTCCTCTTTTTCCGGCTTATCGTCAGATTTACCATTCGATTTTTTCGGCTCTGGCTTTTCTTCGGCGATAAATTGAAATGCCAATTTTGAGGTGTCTTTTTTATCGAGCAGGACCCGGACCACGCCGCCTTCTTTCAAAGAACCGAATAATAATTCATCGGCAATCGGCTTTTTGATATATTCCTGAATGGTGCGAGCCAATGGCCGCGCGCCCATTTCTTCATCAAAGCCTTTTTTCGCCAACCATCTGGTCGCCCCATCGGTGAGTTCAAAGGTCACATCTCGGTCGGCCAATTGTGCTTCTAATTGGAGCACAAATTTCCCAACAATGCGGTCGATAATCGCTGGCGACAAACCGGCGAATTTGATGATCGCATCAAGACGGTTGCGAAACTCCGGTGTGAAAAAATTCTTCAACGCTTCTTCACTCGCATCATCCCTTTTGCCAGCACCAAAGCCGATGGCATTTTTCGCCGCATCAGACGCGCCGGCATTAGAGGTCATGATCACAACGACATTGCGGAAGTCAATTTTTTTGCCGTGGCTGTCTGTCAGTGAGCCATTATCCATCACCTGTAACAGAATGTTGAATATCTCCGGATGGGCTTTTTCAATTTCGTCGAGCAGCAACACCGCATGGGGGTGTTGGTCCACCGCATCGGTTAATTGGCCGCCGCCGCCCTCAAACCCGACATAGCCGGGCGGTGCCCCGATCAACCGCGAGACGGTGTGGCGTTCCATATATTCGGACATGTCGAAGCGGAGTAATTCAACCCCCATCATCGATGCCAATTGCTTAGCGACTTCAGTTTTGCCAACTCCGGTCGGGCCGGTAAACAGATAAGAGCCAATCGGTTTTTCAGGTTCGCGCAAGCCCGCCCGCGCCAGTTTTATCGCGGCGGTGAGTTGCTCAATCGCATTATCCTGCCCGTAAACCACGCGCTTCAAATCATCCGGCAGAGTTTTCAACCGTTCGGTATCAGACTTGGACACAGATTTTGGTGGGATCCGCGCCATCGTCGCAACCACTTCCTCAATCTGCTCGGTGCCAATAACCTTCAACCGTTTATCTTCCGGGTACAGCATTTGACGCGCGCCCGCCTCATCGATGACATCAATTGCCTTGTCGGGCAATTTGCGATCGGTCATATATTTCCCGGCCAATTCAGCCGCCAGCTTGAGCGCTTCATCGGTATATTTGGTTTTGTGGTGCTCCTCGAAATAAGTGCGCAAGCCTTTTAAAATTTCGATTGTGTCATGCACAGAGGGCTCGACAACATCGATTTTCTGGAACCGCCGGGCCAAGGCCCGGTCTTTTTCAAAGTGTTGCTTGTATTCCTTATACGTGGTTGATCCCATGCAGCGCAATGTCCCGCTTTGCAAAGCAGGCTTTAGCAAATTTGACGCATCCATGGCGCCGCCGGATGTTGCGCCAGCGCCAATGATGGTGTGTATTTCATCGATAAATAAAATCGCTTCGGGTTTATCTTCCAGCTCTTTCAAGACTGATTTCAAGCGTTCTTCAAAATCACCGCGATAGCGCGTACCAGCGAGCAACGCGCCCATGTCGAGAGAGAAAATCACCGCATCCGCCAGGATTTCTGGCACTTCTTCATCGACAATTTTGCGGGCGAGGCCTTCGGCAATCGCGGTTTTACCAACCCCGGGGTCGCCAACCAGCAGCGGGTTATTTTTGCGTCGCCGACATAAGATTTGTATTGTCCGTTCAACTTCCTTTTCGCGGCCGATCAGCGGATCAATCTTGCCTTTGCGGGCTTTGACGTTGAGATCAACGCAATAGGCTTCGAGCGCTTCGGGGCCTTGTTTAGCTTCTTCGCCTTCTTCATCCGCGCCGCGGGGCACGCGACGTTCCGTATCCGTGCCATTTTTGGAAATCCCATGAGAGACGTAATTGACCGCATCAAACCGGGTCATGTCCTGCTCGCGCAAGAAATACAGCGCATGGCTTTCGCGCTCAGCAAAGAGCGCAATAATGATATTGGCCCCGGTCACTTCATCGCGACCAGAAGTTTCAACATGGATCAATGCCCGTTGGATCACTCGCTGAAAACTGGTGGTCGGTTTGGCTTCATCGACGGCGTCAGAGACAATCGAGATTAGATCATTTTCGATATGGGCCAACAGATCGCGTTTCAAAACGGCAATATCGACATTGCTCGCCTTCATCACCGCCTTGGCATCAGGATCATCAGCCAATGCCAAAAGCAAATGTTCCAGCGTTGCTAATTCATGGCGTCGCTCAGAGGCGAGGGCCAAGGCACGGTGGATTGCTTCTTCAAGATCTTTACTAAACGTTGCCATATATACTCTTTATTTTCCGCTCTTCTTTTTCCGCTATTCTTTTTCCATTGTGCATTGAAGCGGATGCTCATTGCGCTGGGCCAAATCCATCACTTGGGTGACCTTGGTTTCGGCCACCTCAAAGGTAAATACCCCGCACACCCCGACGCCATTTTGATGCACATGAAGCATCACATCAATCGCTTCATCCGGGCTTTTGTTAAACACCGCTTGCAGCAGCCAGACCACAAACTCTTGCGGCGTAAAATCATCATTCAACAACAATACGCGATAAAGCGACGGCCTTTTTACCTTCGGGGCCGTCTTTGTCGCCAACCCAACACCGTGTTTGGGATCGTCCTCCCGGTCATTATTCATTGTCATCGGCATATCGGTGGTCAAAGTCCTCATTGGTCTAGAACAAGTAGGGGCTCCCCCAAGGGTGAACAAGGTGTTACATTCTAACTGGTAATAAAGCCGATCAAAAGGCAATGTTACGTGATATAGGGGTATTTGGCGTTAATGAAGCCAGATTGTTGTTCAGCTAAATTTGGCTTGCACCGTTTTCAGCCACAGCTCACCGCGACGTCTATTCACGCCCATATCAGAATAGCCAACACGTGACTTGCTATAATAGAGCACACGGCACGAAGTCAGATCGTTCCCCGGCACGATTTTTAGAAATATATCGTCAACAAATCCGAGCAATTTCGACTTTTCGGAAAATTGCAAACCATGCTCATTTTGATCATGATACTCCAACTTTACCCGCGGCATCGCCGTCGCCATGGCGATGATCGCCGCTGCAACCTCTGGCGCAGGTTTTGGCACACTCAGCGCAGGTCTATCTGGCTTGGCTGAGAGGCAATCGGCATCAGCCACAAGATAATCATTTGGTTTACCTGTGCGCAGAAGAGTCTTGAAATCCATAAGTTTTCTCCTCCCCTCTTATTAGCCAGATAGGGCGCAACGCCAAGCCCCTTATGACCGCCCAAAAGAAAACCCGGGCCAAAGCCCGGGTTTCTCTCCAATACAAAATTGGATACGCGACTAAAAGGCGTACGGCTTAAAGGCTGTAGCCTTGAACCTTTTCAACCATGGCTGTGTAACGCTTTGAAAGCGGATCAGCAGCATCTTTGGCAGTTGCTGTGAACATTTCAGTGACTTTCGTCATCTGCGCCAAGTTGGTTTCGTAAGCTGATTTCAGAAACGCGCTTTGCGCTTCAAAGAAATCTTGTGGATTGCGTGTTGTTGAAAAAGCTTGAGCTTTTTCAGTTACTTCTTCCAACGCGCCTTTGACGAAATCGGTTTGCTCAGCAACAATCTCTTCAACGCCTTTAGCGAAAGTTGTTGAGGCTTCAACAACCGCATCGAGGTTTTCTTTGCTGATTGTGTTGGCTTCTTCGAAAGATTTTGTCACTTTTTCAAAACCTTCAGTGAATTTCTCAGGGGTGATTTTTGCAGTTTTTGCAGCTTTGGCAGTGGTTTTTTTCGCAGCGGCCATGATATTCTCCATTAACTTTAGGGGTGCCGCGAGATTGCGGCGGAATTTATGTTGCAGTGCACAAGTAGAGATTTGAGCCAGAATGTCAACAACTTTTGTGCACTGCACAATAAATTCTCTTCGCAACTGCACAATTTTCCCAAAAAGAGCCACTCTTGTTGCATTGCAGCAACACAGCCGTCGCCCCGGCAGATGAGCGTAAGGCCCTCGTCTAACAAGAGATTAATAAAGAATTAACTACATCTTTACGGTTTGGCCCTAGTTTTGAATCAATGACAAAGTGTCGCTGGGATGGTAAGAAAACCATCTGGGGGCAGGTTTTGTAATTCAGGTGTATGGGTTTTTATATGTTCAGCAGATTTGTCGTGAAAATCCTGTTTCTTGTTTGTGTATCAGGCCTGACACTGGCTGCATCAGCCCCGGCGCAAGCGGGGGAGAGCAAATACGCGGCCTTCGTGATCCACCCCGAAAGTGGTCAAATTTTATTTGCTAAATATGCCAACTCCAAGCGTTATCCCGCTTCGCTGACAAAAATGATGACGCTCTATCTTTTATTCGAGGAAATAGACGCCGGTCGCCTCACCCTAAAATCGAAATTGCCGGTTAGCGCTAACGCTGCCAGACAACCGGCCTCCCGACTGGGATTGAAAGCTGGTTCGCGCATTAGTGTTGAAAAAGCCATCGAGGCTTTGGTGATCAAATCGGCCAATGATGTTGCTGTTGTCGTCGCTGAAAAAATCTCCGGCTCCGAACGTGCTTTTGCCCGTAAGATGACCAACCGAGCGCGCCGCCTCGGGATGACAAAAACCTCCTTCCGCAATGCGTCTGGACTGCCCAATGCACAGCAGAAATCCACGGCCAAAGATCTGGCGACACTTTCAACTCGTCTGATCCAGGATTTCCCGGAACATATGCCCCGCTTCAAGCAAGCCTCTTTCACCTATAATGGCCGTACCTATCGCAGCCACAATCGGGTTTTGAAAAAACTCAAAGGCGCTGATGGCTTAAAAACCGGCTATACACGTCTTTCTGGCTATAACCTCTCAACCTCTGCCACCAGAGGGGATGTCCACCTTATTGGCATCGTCCTTGGCGGTCGCAAATCATATTCGCGCGACAAGCATATGGTTCAGATCATGAATGCGGCCTTTGCCAAGGTGAAAAAGAACCCGTCCTTGATCAAAGTCGCCGCAAATATTCCGGCACCGAGCCTCAAGCCGACAACCCTTGCAGCGCTTGGTGGACAATGGCCACCGGCAAAACCAAAACCAGTTGAAGCCCAGATCGTCATCGCACAAGTCAGTGGTGAACAACTCACCCAAGCCGATGGCACCCAATGGACTGATAAAGACCTTTTAGAAAAGGATGATCTGAAAAAATTGATCGCCCTTTCTGATGCCGAAAAACTCAACCTCGATGGTTTTACCGTCGCCTCAGTTGACGCAAACGGGATGGGCCAAGGCGATTTCGACAGTGATAAGCCGCGCAAATATGGCATCCAGATCGGGGCCTATCGCAATCTTAAAATCGCTAAATATCAGCGCGACAAAGCCAATGAGCTGTTGGAAGATTATTTGCCCGACCCTTACGTCGAAGTTGATACGATCAAATCCAAAGGCCGTAATATGTATCGCCTGCGGGCAACGCAATTAACCGAAGACCAAGCGGCCAAAGCATGTAGCGCGGTGAAGAAAAATGGCGGAGACTGCTACGCCATGCGGGTTGATAGCTAGCCAGCACAAAGCCCCTCGTCCCGGACTTGATCCGGGATATTGTGCGGCCAGCCCCTCATCACTATGCTTTGATCCCGAAATTAATTCGGGATGAGGGATGTTAATTAAAAATCCAGCGTCACACCGGCAAAAATCTCTCGTGGCTTGCCGGGCCGCAAACCATAGGGTTGGCGCGCAGCGACGTAAGTTTCATCAACTAAGTTTTCAGCTTTGACCCGTAACATCACCCCCTCACGCAACTCATAAGAAGCGGTAAGGTCTATTATAGTCCGTGCCGCAATCAACTGGTTTGCTGGGATGCTCCCCTGCCCGGCTTCGCTTCTGGTTTTGCTGACATAATTGGCGCTAGCATCTATACGCCACGCGCCTTTGGCAAGACCGAGTGTAAGGTTTAACTGATGCGCAGGGACATAAGCGAGTTCATCGCCGGCGATCACCTGGCCAAAAAACCCACTGTCAAAAGTCGAGCGAATATTTGAATTTGTATTGGTATAAGCCAGCGATACCGGCACTTCCCACGCGGTTCCACGCGCTAGGTCCGTCGAGGCGGTTACTTCAAGCCCGTAAACGTCAACCTCGCCGGCATTGAAACTATCGCCAATATCACATTCGCTACCGCCTGTTGAGTTGGTGCATTCGCCAGTGAGATTGGAATAATCATTGAAAAAGCCGATCACCTCAACCGAGCTATTGTCACCATTGTAGCGCCCACCTGCTTCATAGATAATAGCTTCTTCCGGGTCCTGATCTTCCCTCGAGCCAACGGACGCCGCAGCAAAGCCTTTATGAGCGCCCGCGAGCAAGGTCAGTTGGTCATTGATATCATACAAGAAACTGAGCGATGGCAGCACTTCGGTGTAGCTATTGGCGCGCCGACGCGAAATATCCGCATCAATTCGCGCCGCGCCGCTCCACCTCGTTTGCCTGGTTTCAACATCCTCAACCCTGATCCCCGCTGTCACCTGCCAAGCACCAAAGCTGATCTTGTCTTCCACATAGCCGGATAAGGCCTCAGCATCCGACAAGCGATTGGCTTGGGTGCCGGGCGCATTGTCGGTGGTTTTGACGACCACGCCATTGTCCATGCGATACTGGTCTTGTTCCTGAAAACGATCGACTTCGTCTTCATGGTAACGCAGACTTGCGGTCAGTGAATGATGGATATTGCCGAGATCAAAATCATGCGCCACCGCGCTTTGGATCCCTTGGGCGTAATAGCTGCGATTATTCTGGCGGATGCCAAGCACATCGTCCGGGCTGGTAAAACCATCCGGCCCGGCGAGCACCAGAAATTCCTGATCGCAGGTCAGCGGATCATCGAGAATTTCCACCAGTGAATTGCAAACGCCAAGGCCGGATAGAGCGCTATTATCAAAGCGATCAAGCTTTTCCCAATTACGGGCAAATTCGGTGCGATAGGCAATGGTAGTGACACGGATGGTTTCTGATACTTCAATTGCATGGGTTAGCTGATAGGTATCATGATCATTATTCATTTGGTCAAGTTGGCTCGCGGCATAACGCGCGAAAGGCCTGATTTCAAAATCCGCTTGCGATAGCCCAAGATAAGTCTGGTCCGATGTTTCATTCTTGTGCTGATATTTCACTATCAAACTTTGATCCATCGGCGCATTAGCTTTTGAATACAGCCCGAGCTTGACCACATAATCCGCCAGTGAAAACCCGGTTTCCCCGCGCTCAATTTTCTGGAACCCATCAGCATTATCTTGATAGGTCTCAACCAGATAGCCGACATCAAATGGCAGGGAAGATGTTTCGACCTTGTTGCCGGCCCAGCCATGAAATATCGAGCGATCTAAATCAGTGACAAAAACGCTCGCATGCGC
>JAZGEB010000005.1:0-4159 GCA_036478515.1 Parvularculaceae bacterium
TTTAAAATCATCGGATCATAAAAGGAAGAAATCTCATCTCCGGCACTGACCCCGGTATCAACCCGCGCTGCTTTGGGAAGGTCAAGCCGGGTTAGCACGCCAACCGAAGGCAGATAGCCGCCGGGCACGTCTTCGGCATAAATTCGCGCCTCAAACGCGTGGTCGGTACAGGTGATTTCATCCTGGTGTAAGGGTAGCTTTTCCCCCGCCGCGACTTTCAATTGCCATGCAACCAAATCCTGCCCGGTCACAGCCTCGGTCACCGGGTGTTCAACTTGCAACCTTGTGTTCATCTCCATGAAATAGACGTCTTGGGTTTTGCTGTCATAGAGAAATTCGACTGTCCCCGCGCCAATATAATTGACCGCTTGGGCAGCTTTTAGCGCAGCATCGTGAAGGGCGACGCGTACAGAGTCTGGCAGGTTTGGCGCGGGCGCTTCTTCAATTACTTTTTGGTGGCGGCGTTGGATCGAACAATCGCGCTCAAACAAATGCACAATATTGCCATCGCCATCGCCAAAAACTTGCACTTCGACATGACGCGGGGCGGTGATGAATTTTTCGATTAAAAACCGATCATCGCCAAAAGCGGCTTTGGCTTCCCGGGCAGCGGAGGTGAAGGCTTCTTCTAAATCTGGCTCTTGCTCGACCAAGCGCATGCCCTTGCCGCCGCCGCCTGCGCTGGCTTTGAGCAGCACCGGATAGCCGATCCGTTTGGCTTCGCGCTTGAATGTTGCAAGCGATTGGTCTTCGCCTTGATAGCCCGGGGCGACTGGAACACCCGCGGCGGTCATCATATCTTTGGCCGCTGATTTGGACCCCATCGCATCGATTGTGTCTGGCGTGGGGCCGATAAAGACGATGCCTTGCTTGGCGCATTCTCGGGCAAAGTTGGCATTTTCTGACAAAAACCCATAGCCCGGATGGATCGCCTCGGCGCTTGTGGCTTTGGCTGCGGCAAGAATTTTGTCGCTGAGCAAATAGCTTTGGGCCGCTGGGGCAGGACCGATGTGAATGGCTTCATCCGCTTGCAGAACATGTTGCGCGTGGGCATCAGCGTCAGAATAGACTGCGACAGTTTTGATGCCCATTAAGCGGCACGTGCGGATGATCCGGCAAGCAATCTCGCCGCGATTGGCGATCAGGATTTTAGTGAACATGGGAGCTTACATCCTGAACACGCCGAAGCGGGTTTCTTTTATCGGAGCTGAAAGGGCTGTTTCAAGCGCGAGGTGAATGACTTTTCTGGTGTCTGCGGGGTCAATGATACCATCATCCCACAATCGTGCAGATGAATAATAAGGCGAGGCTTGGTGGTCAAATTGGGTGAGCACATCGTCGCGATATTTTTCTTCTTCTTGCTCGCTCCACGGCGTGCCCTTTTTCTTCAGGCTGGCGCCGCGCACCGTGGTCAAAACCCCAGCGGCACTGTCGCCGCCCATGACCGATATTTTTGCGTTCGGCCACATGAATAAAAATCGGGGGCTATAGGCCCGGCCACACATGCCATAATTACCAGCGCCATAAGAACCGCCAATGATAATGGTGATTTTTGGCACATTAGCACAGGCCACCGCCGTGACCATCTTAGCGCCGTTTTTGGCGATGCCGCCTGCTTCTGCTGATTGGCCAACCATGAAGCCGGTAATATTCTGTAAAAAGAGTATCGGTATATTGCGCTGGCAACACAGCTCTACGAAATGCGCCGCCTTCAGAGCGCATTCAGAAAACAGCACGCCATTATTGCCCAGAATGCCGATCGGTTTGCCTTCCAGATGGGCAAAGCCACAGACCAAGGTGGGGCCATAGAGCGGCTTGAACTCATCAAAGGCACTGCCATCGACGAGGCAGGCAATGACATCGCGCACATCATAGGGTTTTCGCAAATCAGATTGGACAATATTATACAAAGCCTCTGGCGCGACCAGCGGTGCTTCTACTGGACGACGCTTGAGCGCGGTATTGGCCGGGGATTGCCAGTTTAAACTTTTTACGGCTTCTCGCGCCAGACCAAGCGCGTGGCTATCATTTTGCGCCAATTGGTCGGCAACGCCCGAAACCCGCGTGTGCATATCGCCGCCGCCAAGGTCTTCATCGGAGACAATTTCGCCGGTTGCTGCTTTCACCAGCGGCGGTCCCGCCAAATATATCGTCCCTTGTTCTTTGACAATGATCGTCACATCAGACATCGCGGGCACATATGCGCCGCCAGCGGTGGACGAGCCATGGACCACGGCGATTTGCGGGATGCCTTGGGAAGAGAGCCGCGCTTGATTGTAAAAGATGCGGCCAAAATCATCCTTGTCCGGAAAGACTTCATCTTGCATCGGCAAAAACGCTCCGCCGGATTCGACCAGGTATAGGCAAGGCAAGCGATTTTCTTCGGCAATCTCTTGCGCTCGCAGATGTTTTTTCACGGTCATCGGGTGATAGGTGCCGCCCTTGACCGTGGGGTCATTGGCGACAATCATGCATTTTACGCCTTCAACTTCGCCGACGCCGGCGATAACCCCGGCGGCGGCAATATCGCCGGAATACATTTCCCAAGCGGCGAATTGGCCGATTTCGAGGAAGTCAGCGCCAGGGTCGAGCAATAGATCTATGCGTTGGCGGGGCAAAAGCCGACCCCGGTCGAGATGGCGCTTGGCGGCACGTGTCCCGCCGCCAGCGGATATTTGTATCGCCCGTGATTTGAGCTCGGCAACAAGCGTGGCCATGGCTGCGTGATTGGCCTGCCCCTCGTGGTTCGCGGCCTCGCTGGCCAGTTTTGCGGCTGTATTCAGCACCGGCATTGGGCTCTCTCCTTATTTCCGGTCCTGTTCGATATTCAATGTCCGGTTGTTGGACAACCGTACAAAATTCTGCTACAAAAGTAAAGCAAAGACCTCGACCCCCGGCTTCTATAGCCATATAGCCCATTCTCAAGGAGAATATCTGATGAAAAACAGTCTCGCGATGATGTCCTTTGGCCTTGATCCGGTGATCGAGGAGATGCGGGAGATGATCTCGCGCTTTGTCGCTGACAAAATCACCCCGCGCGCAGCTGACATAGATGAGAAGAACGACTTTCCCAATGAGCTGTGGCCGATGCTCGGCGCACAAGGGCTGCTCGGCATTACGGTGCCAGAAGAATATGGCGGCGCTGGCCTTGGCTATGTCGCGCATATTGTAGCGATGGAAGAAATCTCCCGGGGCTCAGCCTCGGTTGGCCTGTCATACGGCGCGCATTCCAATCTGTGCATCAACCAAATCACCATCAATGGCACCAAAGAGCAAAAGCAACGCTATTTGCCCAAGCTTATTTCCGGGGAAAATATTGGCGCGCTGGCGATGTCAGAACCCGGTGCCGGTTCTGATGTTGTGTCGATGAAATTACGGGCCGACAAAAAGGGCGATCAATATATTTTGAATGGCAATAAAATGTGGATCACCAATGGCCCCGATGCGGATACGCTGGTCGTCTATGCCAAAACCGACCCGGCCAAAGGTTCGCGTGGGATCACTGCTTTCTTGGTTGAAAAAACATTTAAAGGGTTTTCAACTGCGCAAAAGCTCGACAAGCTCGGCATGCGGGGCTCCAACACCTGTGAGTTGGTGTTTCAAGATTGCGAAGTGCCCGCAGAAAACATTCTCGGTACTGAGAATGGCGGCGTTGGCGTGTTGATGAGTGGTCTTGATTATGAACGCGCGGTTCTCTCCGGCGGTCCCTTGGGGATCATGCAAAATGCCATGGATGTTGCGCTTGAATATGTCCATGACCGGGAACAATTCGGCAAACCGATAGGTGAATTTCAATTGGTGCAAGGCAAAATCGCCGATATGTACACCACCATGAATGCCTGCAAGGCCTATGTCTATGCGGTTGGGGCGGCGTGTGATCGCGGCCAAACCACACGTCAGGACGCGGCAGGGTGCATTCTGTATGCAGCAGAAAAAGCCACTCAAGTAGCGCTTGATGCCATTCAATTATTGGGCGGCAATGGCTATATCAACGAATATCCAACCGGCAGATTATTGCGCGATGCCAAGCTTTATGAAATAGGCGCGGGCACATCTGAAATCCGCCGGATGCTGATCGGCCGCGAATTGTTCGCGTTGACGGGATAACGAAAAATGACGGCCCATGCCTTCACCCCAATTAAAAAAGAACCGGCTTACT
>JAZGEB010000006.1:0-5450 GCA_036478515.1 Parvularculaceae bacterium
GCATTCACACCGACCCTGAGGCGCTGGTTGAAGTTGATAGTCTCAGCGATTTCTCGGTCAATCTAACCACTAGAATGTGGGTCGACACTAGCGATTATAGCGCGGTGAAATGGGCTCTGACCAAAGCCGTGAAACTGCAATTTGATGCGCAGAATATCGCCATTCCATTCCCGACGGTGACGCAATATAATCACCAGCGCTGAGCTGATGCCTCCCCCGCCTCTCTTGCATCTGCCGTAAAACGCCGCCACGATCTTCGCCATGGCCAGTCTCTATTTTTCTTATGCCGCGATGAATGCCGGCAAATCGACAATTCTATTACAGTCGGCGCATAATTATCGCGAGCGCGGAATGACGCCGCTCTTATTGACCGCGAATATTGATGATCGCAATGGCGCCGGCCAGATTGCCTCCCGGCTTGGCATTTCACAACCCGCCGAAACCTTTGATGCGACCAGCGATCTGTTCGCTCTGATAAAAGCCAACAGCAGCCCGCATGTCGTTCTGCTCGATGAAGCCCAATTCCTCACCCCTGATCAGGTCTGGCAATTGGCCCGCATTGTTGATGAGCTAAGCATCCCAGTATTGACTTATGGTCTGCGCACGGATTTTCGCGGCGAATTATTTCCCGGCAGTGCCGTCCTCCTCGCCATCGCTGACAATATTCGCGAGATCAGAACGATTTGCTGGTGCGGTAAAAAAGCCAGCATGGTGTTGCGACTTGATGAGAATGGCCAACCGATCCGGACCGGCGCGCAAATCGAAATTGGCGGCAATGAGAGTTATGTCTCGCTCTGCCGCAAACATTGGCATGCGGGTAAGACAAATGCCGACTAGGAGCTGCTGCCTCACTTAGGAGGGAGGAATGCTAACTCAAAGTGTTTTACGCGGCCAGACCGTGAGCTTTGATGGAACGACCTCTCCTCATCCTGAGGTGCGCAGCCTCGAAGGATTACAACACGTCTCCCCTCGTCTTTCGAGGGCGCAAAGCGCCGCCTCAAGATGAGGGTTACCAACAACGTGGAGCAGCCGTGAACGACTTCGTGCTTGAGCTAAAAAAAACCTATTCCGTTGCTTCGACCAGCACAGCCGCCAATGTGTCGCCGATTTTCTCAATCACGCCGTCCGCCTCATCAATATTATAAGCGCTCGCCAAGCCATCTATATCCGTGATCGTGACAAATATTTTGTCGCCTTTTTCCCAGACCATCGCTTTCAACGGTAAAGCCATGCCGATGGACCGGCGCTCTTTCATCAAGGGCGTCCCGGCTTTTGGATTGCCGAAAATCACCAATGTCGTTGGCGGCAAAGTTTTGTCTACGCTGGCGGCGGCGGCTGCATGGTCGACTACCGCAAAAGTTTTCAAGCCGCGCTTGTCAATCGCAGTGCTGAGATCAGCTAGAGTAGCCTCGAATGACTTATAGCTACGTTTTGATTTGCTCAAGCTGGACGCGGCCAGGGATTTACCAAAGACATTTCCAATCCGCAAATTATCTTCGCCATCATCATTGACATCAGCAACAATAACACAGCCTGTCATCAGTAAGCTCGCGCTCAAAATACCAGCAAGTTTCATCATCATTCTCATTTTCACTTCTCCTTTACACAGATGCATCAACGGCATCCTCATTCATCAATGCCAAAATCTTGTCCTTCTGGCCCATCGTCGCTTCATAGCCAACCGCAATAAACTCTTCACTTTTGTGAAATGCGATTGGCGGCAGGCCCTTCATGTTCGGGTGAATACGCACTTCGGGCTGGTCAATGCGCGCATGAAGTTCAGCCAATTGCATTTGCACAATATCCATCGTCGCAATCGCCGTTTCAAAAAAATGTGGCTTAGACCGATTTTCGGCTTTGACCCTGGCTAATTTCGTATCGACAAATTCTCGTGTATCGCCAATCAGTTTACTGACAGATTGCGGCAGTCTTGAGTTTTGCACCTCATTGGTTGAGGGACGCACCACCACCGCTTTGGTTTTGGGTGCGTTAAATCTCTCAATGGTCCGGCTCAACGCATTGAGATCAACCGCGATGACTTTTTCCGCGCCAAGTGAGCGCGCCAGCGCCACGGGCACAGGATCAGAAGCAGCGCCATCAATGAGCCAGCGACGTCCATATTCATGGTCTTGCGCCGCTGCTTGAATGACCATTGGGATCGCTGATGACGCTCGCGCTGCATCAAGCACTGAGCCGGTGGTGATCCAAACCGATTGGCCCGAGCCGACATCCGTTGCAGTCGCGCCAAAGGGGATCGGTAAATCCTCAATATTTTGATCCGCATAGCGAAAGGCATCAAACGCTGCGGACGGGTCAACCATACCGCCATGAGAAAAATTCACCGCAAATTTCCGCGCTGCGCCAATCGCCGAGAGCGATTGCGCCCATTCTTCGAAGTCTTTGAGCACCCCCAATAAATAAGCGCCGCCGACCAACGCCCCGGCAGAACAACCAGTGATCACGTCCGGCCGCAGGCCGATTTCACGCAAAGCCCGCAACACCCCAATATGAGACCAGCCCCTGGCTGCGCCGGAGCCCAGCGCTAAGCCGATCTTGGGGCCAGTTTTCACGCCAGTTTTGGAGCCTATTTGTTGGTCATTTGTCGGTAATTGTGGATCATCCGTCGCCACGTTTCGCCCTCTTCCTTGCTCATCAAAGAAGACTATCTCCCTGATTTCTCACCATTATGGCCCCGAATCGGTTCCTTTTACGACTAAATTTTCCACTCCTTGATGGATCAGCATGGTCCCGTGGAAAAATAGTCCCTTTATTCACCCGTCGCCTTGTTGTTTTTGCTGGCCAAGCCGGGCGAACAGCGACAGGTTTTGTCACATTTTTCTATGCGCGAGGGGTCTATTGCCCCTTGCGGCAGAACAAAGCTCGAAAAATATCGGGGACTTGGTGACAAGACATGGGCGATAAAAAACGACTCGAAGAAATGGCCGCTGAAGCCAATCGGCTGATTGCCTCAGCCAAAGCCGCGCCAGCTCAAACTGGCACCGGGGATAAACGACCCGCGAATATGCGGCTGCCCGAAATGTTGACCGCCGTCGATATGTTCACATCCGGCCCTAAACCGACTGCCAAGTCCAAACCAGCGCTAGCCATCCCTGAAGAGATTACCGAAGAAGTCGCCCCAGAAATTGTTGATGAGATTGCGGCTCCTGAGCCCGAGGCCGATCTACTCCCCTCAAATCAAGCGCCGGATACTGACCAGACATTGGTCGCGCAAGCTGGACAAAAGCCAGCAAAACGCGGCCTGTTTGGTTTCTTGCGCAAAAAGAACAAGCAGAAAAAAGACGCTGATGAAACGACCATTGCGCACGTAACGCCAGAAGTAACCCATGATGCGCCGATGCCCGACATTCCAGAGGAAGTCATCGCGGCAATGGCTGTGCATAAAAGTGATGCGTTGCACGAAGCTGAGGAACTTGCCTTAGCCCCAGAAGCGATCACCGCACCTGATCTGGTTGATGACGAGATTTTCCCGGCCGCCAATGAGCAGGCAGAGTTTGAGGCTGAGATTTTAGCCCACGACCCACCTGCCGACACCGCGCCGATGATTGAGCCCCAAAGCGCTGACATGTTGGTTGCGCCAGCCCCGCCTTTGATGGATCGGCTTGCACCAGCTGTGGTCTGGTTGTCGATTTTGTGCGTCATCGGTTCAATCAGCTATGCGGTCTTTGCCGGCAGCGCTATGGGGATCCCGTTATTAATCCTCGGCGGCGGCATCTTCTTGTTTCTCGCTTTGTTAGTCGCAGCATCGATGACCAATTCATTTTCGCCGGCAATGCTTGCGGGTGTCCTGTTCCACCGGGTGCGCGGTAAGAAAATTGACCAAGCATTGCACCTTGCTGGCGCTGATATCCTCGCGCCCTTAGGGATTGCTGAAGATATTCTCAATGTCGATATAGACGCCCGGCTGGTCACGACAAAAGAAGGCGTCGTGGTCTATGCCAATGAGGCGTATACGGAGATTGCGAAACATGCTGGAATTTCGGGGTCTGCTGGGCTACCACCGCGGATCGATCGTCTATTTGCTCAAGCGGGTCCGGAAAGCCGAAAAATATTCCACCTATGCCGGTCAGCCAGAGGCGCGATATCAGCCGAAGAAGTGATTACCCAGATGATGGGCGCAGGCGGCAATGCGCGTTTGCGGCGGTTTGAAATTGCCCTGCGGCCAATGAAGACACAACCACGTGGACCCAGTGATTATATTGCTTGGCGCTTGCGCGAGCAAGAAGTTGAAGACGAACAGAACACCTTAATTGAGGCCTATAAGGAATATCCGCGACCTGTGCTTGGGGTCGAACGCTCGGGCCGCATCGTTTGGATCAATACCGCCATGGCAGAAGTCATCGGCACCCTACCTCGCGGCGGCATGGAGCTTAGCGATTTCGTCCTCGGTGATACCAGCGATCTATTGACCAAGCTATGGGAAGAGGATGCCAGCCCAACCGAAGCGCGTATGCGCAAACGTTCCGGCGGCGCCCTGACCACAGAATTGACCCCGTTCTTGCGCTCCGGCGTCGGCGAAGGATTTGTCTGTGTTGAATTGCAGCCAGAATTGGAAGGAGCGACCAATGACGACGCGGCTCTGCTTTCTGCTGATATGTCCGACGCACCTTTTGGTCTTGCTGTTGTCGAAGGCGATATCGGCTCGGACGCCAAACTGGTCGATGCCAATAAGATGTTTAAAGAAACATTCGCCCTCAGCGGCACAACGCCGAGCTTGAATGATAGTCTTGACGCAGATGTCGTCCGGCAACTGACCAATGAGATTAAGTCACGCTCCTCAAGTGGCAATCTCACCCGCCCGGTCGAAGTTAAGCTCGGGGAAGGGGCGAATGCCTCGATCATGCATCTATTTGCCCGGCCGGTGAAACGTCGCCGTGGCAGCTATGGCGAACGCCGGACTATTTTATATGCCGTCGATGTCTCATTCCAAAAACGCATGGAAGAAGACTATTCCCAAGACCAAAAACTCAAAACCATTGGCCATCTGGCGGGCCAGATCGCCCATGACTTTAACAACCTGCTGCTGGTCATTATGGGCTCGGCGGAATTTTTGATGCGCCGCCATTCTGCTGGAGACCCATCCTATCCTGATCTTGTGCTCATACAGCAAAATGCCCGGCGGGCCAAAAACCTGACCGCAAATCTGCTCGCCTTCTCGCGTAAACAAACCCTGCAATCTGAAGTCTTGTCGATTACCGAAATGCTGCGCGAGTTCTCCGTTTTCCTCAATCGCTCGATCACCGAACGGGTTGAGTTAAAACTCATCAATGGCCGAAACCTAACCCAGGTGAAAGCGGATAAAGGTCAGCTTGAACTGGCGATCATGAACCTTGCTGTGAATGCCCGAGACGCGATGCCCCATGGCGGAACCTTGACGATTGAAACCAAGCAGGTGTTGGCAAAAGATATCGCCGCCTATCATTATCCGGTGC
>JAZGEB010000007.1:0-3033 GCA_036478515.1 Parvularculaceae bacterium
TATGGCCAAACTTATTTGACAGCGCCATCAGCAACACGCCGCGCACCCGCGACTGGATATTTTCCTCGGTGACATCCGGCTCTAGCCCATCAAACACCGGGGCCAGCATCTCGCCAAACGCTTCTACTGCTTGTTTGATCGCAATTGATTGATATTGCACCCCGAGCATTTTCGCGCATGCCTCAGCATCGGTCACACTATCACCAGCGGTATAGCGCGACGGCATCATCACACAATGAACCCGGTCAGCACCGAGCGCATCAACGGCGATTGCCGCGGTTAGCGCTGAATCAACGCCGCCGGACAGGCCGATGATCACCGATTTGAAATGGTTCTTATTGACATAATCACGCACCCCCCGGGTCACTGCCTGGTAAACCTGCTCAAGCCGATCAGGCATCTTTGCTTGCGGACCTTCAACACAAGTCCAACCCGTAGCTGTTTCTTGCCATTTGGTGAGATAGATGCCGGTCGCAAATGCCGGAGCGGTGTAGCGTTTTTTGCCATCGAGCACGAACGCCGCGCCATCAAAGATCAACTCATCCTGGCCGCCAACCTGATTGACAAATATCACCGGCAAACCGGTCTCTTCAACCCGCGCCTCGGCCGCCGCAAAACGCTCTGCATGCGCTGTTTCGCGGTAGGGTGAGCCATGGGGGACGATGAAAAACTTTGCCTCTTGTTTTTTTAAAGATGCGGCAGTTTCGGGCAGCCACATATCTTCACACACCATCAAACCAATATCGACACCGCGAAACATCACCGGCGCTGTCTTGCCCCCGGCGCTAAAGCGGCGCGGTTCATCGAATACGCCATAATTTGGCAGGCATTGCTTATAGCGGATCGCAGTGATCTCCCCCTCATCGAGCAATAT
The DNA here is from genome assembly GCA_036478515.1 of Parvularculaceae bacterium. Lineage (GTDB taxonomy): Bacteria > Pseudomonadota > Alphaproteobacteria > Caulobacterales > Parvularculaceae > CALLVA01. The sequence continues at coordinate 875 of JAZGEB010000007.1, forward strand.
CGCGCCATTATAAGGCTTAGCACCCCAAGTCTGGTCTTCAATCCACGGCGCGCCGATGATTAATCCCGGGCCGTTTTGGGTAATCAGCGCCAACTCTTCGACCGCCGCCATGCAAGCGCGTTGAAACGAGCCTTTGCGCACCAAGTCTTCAGGCGGGTAACCGCAGACAATCAACTCCGGACAGACGACCAGATCAGCGCCGAGCTGCGCCGCCTCAACATAAGCGCCGCGAATAAGCGTGATATTGCCGGCAATGTCGCCGACAGTCGGCGCGATTTGGGCCATGGCGATGTTAAGTTTTTTCATGCCGCCTCTTTATTGATTTAGGTCTGCGCCAACCGCTTCAACTGCGGCCTCTAACGCATCACAGATAAAATGCGCCTGGTTCTCACTTAAGTATGGATGCATTGGCAAAGATAACACCCGCTCAGCCGCCCATTCGCAATTGGGCAATTCGGCTGACACAGAATAATATTCAAACGCCTTCATCTGATGCAAGGGTTGCTTGTAATATACGGCGGTCGGCACACCGATTTCGTTCATTTTCTCGCGCACCTCGTCGCGGTTCTCGACCACCAGCGTGAAATAACCATAACTGCTTTGGGTGCCTTTGGGATGCAGTTGCGGTTTGGTAATACCCGCAAGACGCTTTTCGTAAATTTGAGCGATTTCCTTACGCGCTTCGAGCTCATCGTAAAAAATCGCCAATTTTTCCAGCAACACCGCCGCCTGAAACGTATCCAAACGGCCATTCATCCCGACCCGGATTGATTCCGCCCGGGCCTCATCCGTGCCGTGCCAACGGATTGACTGGCAGATTTCGGCCATGGCGTCAGATTGAACAAATATCGCGCCGGCATCGCCATAAGCGCCGAGCGCCTTGCCCGGAAAAAAACTGGTGCCCGTCACCGGCGCAAGATTGCCAACCCATTGACCATCCTGCTGGCCGCCAAAAGCTTGCGCCCCATCAGCCAGAACCACCATTTCTTCGGCAGCGGCAATTTTATTGATCGCCTTATAATCAGCTGGCGCGCCAAACAGATCGACCGGGCAAATCACTTTCGGGGTCAGCACCCGTTGGGCTTTGACCTTGTCGATTTTTCGCTGCAAATCTTTCGGGCAGATATTGAGCGTCGCCGGATCAATATCGACAAATACAGGTGTTGCCCCGGCCATGATCACCGCATTGGCAGTCGCGTTATACGTAAACGCCGGAACAAAAACCGCATGATGGGGAAACAAGTTCAAGCCCATCAGCGGGATCACCAAAGCGTCCGTACCCGAAGCACAAGCGATCACTTGCTTAGCGCCGCTTTTTGTCGCGAGCGTCGCTTCTAATTCTTCGATCTCCGGCCCGGCAATATAACGGCCATGATCGAGCACATCGATCAGCCGCTTTTCAACTTTTTGACGAATGCGTTTTTGTTGCGCCACCAGATCAATAAACGCGATTTTGCCGACCCTGCTTTCGCGCTCCAACGCTAGATTTGTCACTGCATTCATATTTGTGTTCCCGCCTGTTCAATTTTCAAAGCCAATTCTAGCGCCGCCCGGCCATCCTCGCCGGTGACAATCGTCTCGCCTTCACCGCGCACTGCGGCTAAAAACAAATTAGTGCCAAACCCGAGACTATCTGCAAGCGCTGGTGTATCGCCGCTAAAATCCTGCGCCAAGGGGATCGGCGTTGTATTGCTAATTTCCTTGGTCAGGAAATTGATCACGATCTCGCCGTCTTCATACACAAGCCGCATATCGCGGGTCATCTCTTGCTCTAACCGGCTCGCCGCCAAACGCGCAATCGTGCCATCTTCAAATATCAGCTCCGTTTCAACCCGGTCCCATTTATCCCCATGCTGACGATCCACTTTGGTCTCAACCTGGCTCAAGGGCGAGCGGACAATCTGGCATAATAAGTCAAGATCATGGATCATCAGATCATAAGTCACGGAAACATCCATCGCCCGGCCGGAAAACTTGTTCAGCCGCCGAGAGTGAATTTCGCGGGGGGCCGGACGCCCAGAGAGTAATCCAAACGCGTCAAACACATAGCGTTCCTGATGCCCGACTTGCAAAACCAAACCCTGCTCACGGGCCAACGCAATCAACTCATCGGCTTCGGTCAGCGCCATCGCCACCGGCTTTTCGACCAACACATGGGT
>JAZGEB010000008.1:0-4382 GCA_036478515.1 Parvularculaceae bacterium
GACATTGCCACGCTGGAAACCGCGATGGAGCAATACCGGCTCGATAATTTTAACTATCCGACAACATCACAAGGATTGCAGGCCTTGACCAGCGCGCCGGATAATCTGTCCAGCGCAGATCGCTATCGGCCCGGTGGTTATATCAAAGCCTTGCCAAACGATCCGTGGGGCAATGAATATGTGTTTGAAAATCCCGGCACCATTGGTGCATTTGATATCTATTCCTATGGCGCAGATGGCCGTCAGGGAGGCGAAGGCATCAATGCCGATATTGGCAACTGGAAATAGCCCTTTTTGGCACAGGGCGCGGCGGACCTTTGGCCCGGAGCCTCGTGCAAGTCCTGGGCTTGAAATTTCCTCGTCCGCTTGCGGGGGTGGTGGGCCCGAAGGGCTCGGTGGGGGCACGATGGTACATCTGAGGAGTAGTCTTTTTTGGCAACACTTACCCCCTCCGCTTCGCTACGCTCAGCACCTCCCCCGCGAGCGGGGGAGGAATTCTCGACCAACAGTGTTGACGAGATGAAGCGGCGGCAAAAAGGCCTGACACTGGTTGAATTGCTGGTGGTGCTTGTGATCCTCGCTCTGACTGCGGGGGCGGTGATGATGACCTTGCCGCCGCGCCGCAGCGAGGTTGAAACCCACACACGGAAGTTAGCAGCAAAGCTTGCCACTGCCTCGGAGCAGGCGGTATTGTCTGGCCGGGTGATCGGGGTTGACTTTGAGGAAGATAGTTACGAATTTCGTCTGTACAGGGATGAAATTTGGCAAGATTTTTCAGCGGGGGATAGTTTGGCTGGGGAAAGCTTCGATGAAATTTCTATTACCATTAAGCTCGATCAAATACCGGTTAATCAGGGAGTGATCGGGCGTGATCTGTCTTTGGACTTGGACGACGCCGAGGATGAGGCGACACCGAAGCCACCTCAAATCATGTTCTTAGCTACCGGCGATACGGCGGCTGTGGAAATATCGCTCCGGGACCACGGGCAAGTTTGGCTGATTAGCCTCTCGCATTTGGGCAAGGTCGAGGTGACCCGTGATCAATAAAATGATCAGCTGTTTATGTCAGCGTGCGTCCTTCGAGGGCGCTTCGCGCCGCCTCAGGATGAGGGCTTCTATAGCTCAACACTTCCCTCATCCTGAGGTGCGACCGAAGGGAGCCTCGAAGGACGGCTTCACTCTGGTTGAAGTTCTGGTTGCGATGGCGATCCTTGGCACGGTGGTTATTTCGATGATGGCGCTGATGACATCGCAAGCGCGGACCTTGTCTGACATTGAAGAGAAAGTCTTTGCCGGAATTGTCGCCGAAAATGTGTTGGCCCAAACCATGGCGGCGCGACAGTCGCCAAATATTTCCGTGACATCAGGCGAGGAACAGCTGGCCGGACGTGATTGGGCTTGGACACAAAACGTCACCCGCCATGAAGACTTGCCGCTTTTGCAAATCTCCGTAGTGGTGACGAGAGCGGAGCAACCCCAAGTGCTCTCTACCCTGACAGCTTTGCGCGGGAGCGAGTGATGATTACGGGCAAGAAATACAAGGCGCAATCCGGGCTGACACTAGCCGAAATGTTGATCGCGCTGTTGGTGTTTTCGATGGTTGCAGCAGCGAGCATCACGGTGATGCGCGTGTCCATTGCGGGGCGCGATCAATTGGCTGAGGTCAGTGCCGGGATCCAAGAAATATCTCTGGCCCGCAGTCTGTTGCGCAGCGATTTACACCAAGCTGTAAATCGCCAAACCAGAGCGCCATATGGCAGCGACCATGTGCCCGCAGTGACCGGTGGACGCCTCGCGGTTCTCGGGCAATCATCTGGCAACGGACAGGTTTTATTGACGCTGGTGCGCCAAGGAAATCTAAACCCTGATATGATTGCCGCCCGCTCTGACCTTCAATATGTTGAATATGTTCTACGCGGTGAAGAGCTTATTCGCCGGGCGAGCCACTACCCGGACCGGGTTGGTGACGCGGCGATGAGCGAGCGGGTATTGTTGAGCGGGGTTCAGAATGCTAGAATTGAATTTTTTGATGGCGAGCGCTGGCGCGATGAATTTGTCACTGCGCGCACGCTGCTCCCCGCCGCCTTGTCCTTGACCTTTGAGCATCCAAGCTATGGCGAGATCAGGCAGGTGTTTTATACCCCGCGCATTGTCATCGGTGAGGGCGGGGCGTAATGGCAAATTTGCGCAACAACCAATCCGGCGTCGCCTTGCTTGTGGTTTTGCTATTGGTGGCGACCTTAGCAATATTGGCGCTGGCGATGACCACGACCATGCGCAGCGCGATTAATCGCACTGTTGCTATTGCAAATCGTGATCAAGCGGCATGGCATGCTCTGGGGACGGAGGTTTTTGCAGATTATGTGATGCGTGAGCAAGCAAGGCTCACCCCCGGCCGGGATGTCGCGGCAGAGCCGTGGTTGCAACAAGAATTGATATTGCCGATTGAAGGCGGTTTGATCAAAGCTCGGCTGCGCGATGAAACGGGTTGTTTTAATCTCAACTCATTGGTCCGTATAGAAGATGGGCGTTGGGTCGCAAATGCCAACGGGATCACCGAATATCGGGCGTTGCTGACGGCGCTCGGGCTCGACCAGCTCAGTGCCGCGAATTTGGCCGATGTGCTGGTTGATTGGCTCGACGAAGATCGCTATCCGCAAAGCACGGGGGCGGAAGACGAAACCTATGAGCGCCAGCCAGTTCCGTTTCGAGCGGGCAATACGCGGCTGGCAAATCTAACTGAGCTGCGCGCTGTTGCTCATCACAGTGCGGCCTTTATCAAAGCGCTGACGCCTTTTGTTTGTGTCCACCCAACTGCAACGCCGACCAAGGTCAATATTAACTTATTACCGGTAGCCAAAGCGGCGGTATTACAAGCGATGTTTAGCGAGATTATGACCATTGACGAAGCCCGTCAGCTATTGGAGCAGCGGCCGCTTTTAGGCTATGACAGTCCTGAGGCCTTTTGGCAGCAGGAGCTTTTGGTCGGTAAAACGTTCAGCCAAGAGCAACAGGCGCGGCTGGTTTTCTGGAGTGAATTTGTCCGGCTGGAGGCAGATATTAACCTCAATCGATCATATTTGCAGATGTCGAGCCTGCTCGCTGTTAGCGCGGATGGGTCGACGAGGCCGGTCAACCGACGATATGGGGGTCGGTGATGCAACCAAGAACGCCGTCCCTTGCGGCCCGAACAATTGAACGCGCTATGAGCCTGGCCCTATTTACGAGCGATACGCCAGATGCGCCCTTGCGCTGGGTATTACGGCATCGAGGGGATGTGGAAGATACCGGTATTGCGCCATCGCTGGCTGATTTTGTCGCCAGTTTCCCGCAGGCGGCTGCCTTGCCAACACAATTGGTGTTACCCGGTGACCGGATTGCGGCGCGGGCTTTGGAAACCCCAGCGCGCAAGTCGTCTCAGTTTAAACAAGCGGCGCAATTTGCCCTTGAAGATGATCTGGCGACACCGCTTGATGAATTGCATCTGGTGGTGCCGAGCGATGTCAGTGATGGCAAGGGCGTGGTTGTCGCGGTGCCATCAAAGTGGCTCGCGGGCTGGATCGAGGCGACGCAAGAGGCCGGCCTGACACTGATCAGCATAACCGCAGACTTTTTACTGTTAAACGCGGCACCCGGCGAAGCGACATTGTTGCTCGATGACACAAGGCTGATTGCTAATATTGGCGGGGCAGGCTTTGTCGCTGATGCCGAATTTGGCTTAGGCGTGGTACCAGAAATTTTGGAACAGACGGGTACGGCGCAAGTGCGCCTGTATCAATTTGGCGATGCGCTGATACCAGAGGACATCGCAGCGACACCGATTAAACTAGCTGATCGGGATGAGCTGATCGCGCTATATAGCCGCGGTCTTGGAAGCGCCAAGGCGGTAAATTTTTTGAGCGGGGCATATGCTGCAAAAACCGATTGGCTTGGCAATATGAAAGCTTGGCGTTGGGCTGCCATGTTGGCGGTGTTATGCGGTGCGTCCTGGATTGGCCAGACCGCGATAGATGGCATTCGCGCGGGCAAGGCTGCCAGCTCGGCACGGATTGAAGCAGAGAGCCTGTACAAACAAGCTTATCCGCAAGAAAACATTCGCAACCTGGCAGCTCAAGCGCGGCAGAAGTCGGGCACTGTCGCGCCGGGCCAAGCCTCCTTTTTGTCGCTCATGGCGGCATTGACCACAAGCCTTGAAAAAATTCCCGGCATTACCCTCGACGAAATAACCTATCGCCCGGATGGCACTCTCGAAGCCCGACTTCGCTTTACCATCGAAGAATTAAGTGCGCTCAAAGCCAGCCTTGAACAGCAAAACATTGTGTTCTCTGAAAGCCGCAATCCGCGCCTCGATGGCAATCGCTATATCGGTGGGTTGACGATTA
>JAZGEB010000009.1:0-2347 GCA_036478515.1 Parvularculaceae bacterium
AGGGCAATTCAATTTTGTTGCGCATTGCCAAAGCCAACATCAATTCCGGCTCAAGACTGCCCTCAATATGGAGGTGCAATTCAGCTTTTGGTAGAGCTTTAATAAAATCAGTATGTATGCCCATCAATTTTTAACTCCTGGTGCAGGTTGTCCAATAACACGATCCGTCGGCTGCACAGGGCGATTTTGTGGACGGGGTGATGGGCGGTTTTGTGGACGGTCTTGTCGTCGCTCTGGCGCTGGTCGATACTGTCGGCGGCTGCGGCCAAAGCTGATATATTTTTCCGGATTAGTCTGTTTGCCGCGCCGCAAAACTTCAAAATGTAAATGCGGGCCAGAGGCATTGCCAGTGGAGCCAACCAAACCGATCGGTTGGCCAGGCACCACGCGATTACCTTTGCGAATAATGAAATTTTGCAAATGCGCGTAACGCGTTGTGGTGCTGGCGCCATGATCGATCACCACCAGATTGCCATAGCCGCGCGACCACCCGGCTCGAACAACCCGGCCTGCCGCTGCCGCATGGACTGCTGTGCCCGGTCGTGCCGCCAGATCGACGCCATAATGAAAACCGCGAGATCGTTTGCCATAAGGACTTGAGACCGAATGTTTGGCAAGGATCGGATTGACCATCATGCCGGGTCCATTGCTGCTCGCACAAGCCGACACCATCGCGACCAAAACACTGACAAAACCCAATTTGAGGGACTGGCGCATCAACACAGACTTTCTCATTCGCATTTTTACTTCCCATCCCAATCCCTCTACCATGCCTCGAATGACCTCAGACAAACAAGCCCCAGCCACAGGTTTTAACCCCGCCACGCCTTTACGGATCTGGGCCGTGTCGGATGGACGAGCCGGGATGGAAAATCAAGTTCGAGGTCTGGCCGAGGCGGTCGCCGCTTTAACCCCAAGCCAGATCAACATCAAACGGGTCAAGGTGGATGGCTGGGCTGAGAAGCTACCCGATTGGGCACCGAGTTGGACAAGTGGCAACGCCTTTTCTCGAGTGGTGAATGTCACCGATAAAAACGGTGATGCGACTACCCTCGCCGCAGAGTTACCGGATATTTGGCCCAATATCTGGATTGGCTGCGGCCGACGGATTACCCCCCTGACCAGGCAAATAAAGAAGCTGAACCCAGCGACATTCACCGTCCAAACCCAAGACCCGGGATCGCGCCAGCAAGATTTTGACCTGATCATCCCCCCTGATCATGATCGCCTAACAGGGCAGAATGTGTTTCCCATTATCGGCGCGCCGAACCGTTTCTCCCCGGATCATGCTGCACAACAGGCTACACAATTGCGCGCGCATCTTGGCCATTTGCCCAAACCGCGATTGGCGGTATTGATCGGCGGCAATAGCAAAGCCTATGCCCTCGACGCGGCGGCTTTGGAAAATATCATCGAGCAATTGCAACTGGCGGTAAAATCACACGGGCTGATGATATCGTTTTCGCGTCGCACCGGAGCGACAGCCGAAACCGCCTTGCGCGCGGCCCTTGATCATCCTGATATTTGGATCTGGGACGGCAAACCCGTCGCCGGTCTCGACAATCCGTATGCGGCGATGCTCGGTCTTGCGGACGATATTGCGGTGACCAATGAGAGCACCAATATGATCACCGATGCCGCCAGCACCGGCAAACCGGTGCATCTGTTGGCCCTGACTGGTGGCAACGCCAAGTTTCGCCGCTTCCATGACAGTCTGGCTCATATCACACAGCCATTTGACCTGCCTTTGAGTGGACAAAACTACCCCCCATTACGCGAGACCGAACGCGCGGCCAAAGAGATATTAAAGCGTGTCTTGACGGCCATACCCGCTGCCAAGTGAGGAAAACCGGGGCTTGAGAGATCGCTCTACAGCTATTACATACGCCTCTAATCAATCATCAGGGCTTTGCCCCAAGGGACCGCACCCCATGACCACGCAGCACTCAAAACTTCTCATCATCGGTTCTGGCCCAGCAGGCTACACCGCCGCCATCTATGCAGCGCGGGCGATGTTAGAGCCGACAATCATTCACGGCCTCCAGCCAGGGGGTCAACTCACCATCACCACCGATGTCGAAAATTATCCGGGCTTCGCCGATGTCATCCAAGGGCCGTGGCTGATGGAGCAAATGCAAAAACAAGCCGAACATGTTGGCACCAAAATGATCTCCGATATCATCATTGAAGCCGATCTTGAAAAGCGACCTTTCAGCTTCAAAGGCGATAGTGGCACAACTTACACCGCCGATACTGTGGTCATCGCCACTGGCGCACAAGCCAAATGGTTGGGCTTACCATCGGAACAAAAATTTCAAGGCTTCGGCGTTTCAGCTTGCGCCACTTG
>JAZGEB010000010.1:0-4335 GCA_036478515.1 Parvularculaceae bacterium
TTGGGAGATCGTTGATAGAGAAACCCCTCACCCAAATTTTAAGAAAAATTTGTGCCTCTCCCAAGGGAGAGGCGAAGGAGAGCGTTTTTTGCCTCTCCCTTGGGAGAGGCCAGCGAGCCGGAGCGAGCGGGTGAGGGGTCGATACGGCCGCGCGGATCGTAGGGAGGCTTGCGCCATAGGCGCAATCCACCAATCCAACATTGCCGCTTAATGCACCCTACTATGCGCTCGCGATCCTTCGTGCGCAACTAATCGCTGGCTTCATCCGCCCTCGTCGCATCTGCGGAAAAATATATCCACATGAGCGCCAACAAAAGAACGGCAAAAACAACCGGCCCAAGCCATTGCCACTCTAGGGCGGCCGCCCGGTTTAAAAAAGCTGTCATCGCGCCGCAAACCGCAAGCCCCATATAAACAAGCGCAACCTTTGCATGGCTATACCCATCTTGATGCATGCGCTGATAAATATGTTCTTTATGCGCCTCAGATAATTTTTGGCCCCGACGCGCCCGCGAAATCAACGTCACCGCAACATCAAGAATAAAGCCAAGAAAAATTATAGGGACGAATAAGAACCCAATTTCATTGCCGCCATCGCCGCGCTGACACAGCAATGCAGCCCCGGCAAGAAAAAATCCCGCCCCAAGACTGCCGCCATCGCCCATAAAAATTCGGCCCTTGGGGAAATTATAGATGAAAAAGCCCAGCATCGCGGCGGTAAAACACGCCATTGCTAAAAACAAATCTACCCGGCCCGTCGCCGCCGCGATCAAGGCAATCGCGATTGACGCAATGATCGCCGTGCCACTGGCCACACCATTCAAACCATCCATGAAATTGAATACATTGACAAAGGCAACAACAAAAAACACGCCAAGCGCCGTGCCGCCAATTGTCCCAAGCGCAACAGGTCCGATTAGCGGCACCGGCAAATAGGCAATGCCACCGATTTGCCACACCAACAGACCCGCCATAATCAATTGCGCCAATCCTTTGCCAAGCGGCGACAGTCCAATTCTGTCATCAACAAACCCGATCGCCGTCATCAGCAATGCATACATCAACAGCTGGATGATCTCACTTTGGTATGAAATGCCTTGCGCGACGATCAAGCCGGTCGCCCCCAAAACGAAAGGCAGCATCAAGCTCATGCCCCCGGCTCGGGAGATCACCCCAGCATGACTTGAGCGCGCCGACACTTGGTCGATAAATAATGTGCGGCCGATAAATAATCGGCACAAGCCCGCACTGGCAAAAAACACCAGAACGATGATGAAGATGGAAAGGGCTGGCGAAAGGAGCACGAGAGATCAAGTTTTCAAATAACGATAAAAGGACAATACGCTGTTCGGTTTCATGGTGAAATGCTTATAAAAAAATAATTCCGCATCAGTCTCCTGATGACAATATTTTAGCCGCCACCGCCCAGAAGTTTTGTTCCTCAAATTGCTCGGCAGCAGCCTGCGCCTGATCTTGGGTCGCAAATAAACCAAACACGCTTGCGCCGCTACCAGACATCCGCGCGCCAAGGCAGCCGGGGGACTTGGCGAGTTTGTACCGCATCTCACCGATCACGGGCAGATGGCGGGCCACATAGGGCTCAAGATCATTTCGGGTCACCGCCAGAAAATCACGCAAACCATCCCATGTCAGATGGCTGAGATAGTCCGGCAGCTGCGATGGAATACGCCGCCGGCTCATGGCAGCCAATTCTGCAAAAATTTGCGCGGTCGATACCGCGACACCTGGATTGACCAAACAGATCCAAATTTTAGGCAAGATCGGCCCGGTCTCAACCACTTCCCCAGCCCCGCGCATTACTACCGCGCCGGGCTGATCAAAATGCGGGGCGAGACAGACAGGTCCATCGGCGCCAAGCTCAAAAGCGATCGCGCGCACCTCATCATCAGAAAGCTTGAGCTGCCAAAATTTGCGCAAACATATGAGCGCCGCCACGCCATCAGCGGTGCCGCCGCCGATACCCGAGGCAACCGGCAGGTTTTTCTCGAGCTTTATGCGAGCGCCCAAATTAATATTCGCGCGGCGCTGTAATTCCCGCGCGGCGCGCAAAACTAAATTTTGAGCCGGGTCCAGATCATTGAGGGCCTCGGCGAAGGGGCCGGAAATCTCAAGCTGCAATGTCGCCGCAGGTGCGACCCTTAAGCGGTCGCCGATATCCGCAAAACAAACCAAGCTGTGCAGATCATGCAAGCCATCCTCGCGCCTGTCGCCGACATGTAGGCAGAGGTTGATTTTTGCCGGCGCTAAATATCCCGCACCCTCACTTGGACCACTTTGCCCGGTCACAATTAGTCAGTGGCCGGTTTTGGCTTCGCTTTCGCGGGCAGCCGTTTCGGGCGGCCACTTTGGGGCAGCCCGGTCAACAGCTTTTGCTCTAGAGAGGTTGTCAATTTAGCATCCGGCTCATGATCTTGCGCCCGGCGCCATTCATAACGGGCTTCCATTTTACGGCCCAGCACCCAGTAAATATCGCCAAGATGATCCGTGACCACCGGATCCGCAGGTTCCATTCCAACCGCTTGCTCAATATAAGTCAACGCTGTGTTAATGTCTCCGAGTTGATAATGCGCCCAGCCAATACTATCGACAATCGCGCCACTATCAGGGCGCATCGCCAGTGCCTTCTCCAGCATTGCAAAGGCCTCATCCAGATTGACGCCCTTTTCTGCCCAGCTATAGCCGAGGTAATTCAACACCATGGGTTCTTCCGGGGCCAATTTAATTGCTTGTTGTAGATCAGCGACGCCATTTTCAAATAGATCAGCTTGAATATTCGCCGTGCCCCGTTGGAAATATTGGCGCCATAGATAAATGTCATTGCGCTCTTGGCTGCCATACTTTTCCGCCCGTTTAATCATCTTGCTACTGACTGAAATCGCCTTGTCGTAATTTTCGTCTTGTTGCAAATAATCAATAAGATACATCATCGCATCAACACTAAGGGGATCTTGCTCAACAAATTTGGTCAGCAGTTTTTTCGACCCTTCTGTATTTTTTAGATCTTCCATCGCCTGCGCCTGGGCCATCGCGCTATATTCATAGCGTGTCGATGTTGGCGCGACATTTTTAAGGGCCGCAATTGCTTCTTTGGGAAGGTCATAATCAACATAAATCAGGCCGATGAGATAATCAGCCTCGGTCATATTTTTATCCAGGCTATTAGCCAGTTGCGAAAAGGCCAATTGCGTGTTGAGCATTGGCGGCATATTTCTAAACCCGGCTCTGGCAGCATTGGCCCGCTCGGTCACCGCCTGCTGATACCCAGCCCAAGAAAACTGCACCAAAGCAAGAGCGGCACCTTCGCGAGCGCTGGTCACGCCGACGGGTTGATCTTTGCGCGCAGCTTTGATCAAGGCGGCACTCTCATCAGGAACAGCCATGCCAAGACGGGCAAGCCCTAGGCGACCCGCCCGGGCAATGCCGCCGGTTTTGCCAACCATTTTTTGATAGGTGTCGAGCGCTTCGCCGTCCTTGCCGTGGCGTTCCAGAAAGCGCGCATACAGCACCACATCCAATTCGCTCGAATAAGGTGTCACCGATTGCTGCCATGCGGTTTTCGCCGCGTCAATCTCACCAAGGCGCTCCTGCAACAACGCCCGGTGGACATTATCAAACCCGGTAAAAACATCTTTGGGTGTCTGATCTAAAACCTCCAGCGCCGCTGCTGGGCCCTGCTCTTCATACAGAGCCCAAACTCTGATCAACCGGCCAACAGATTTAGCAAAAACACTATCAAACTCAGCATCCAAGGTTTTCAAGGCAGCTTGATTATCGCTGTTGCGTAATTGATCGACAGCAATGGTCAGGCGCGGCAAGGCATTGCTTGGTTGCGGCCGTTGCATCGAAGCCAGAGCAGAAGCGACACCATCCGCAGCGCCTTGCGCCGGGGTAACTTTCGGCATCTCAGTTTGGAGCAATTTATCGGCATATATTCTGGCATTTTCGACATCACCGGACGCCAGCGCATAGAAAAACGCGTAATGCAAAACCCCGGTTTCCGGCGGCGCGCCTTTAGCGGCCTCGACATAAGCTTCTGCTGCCATGCCTAATTGCTGTTGCCGAGCGGCAAAACGCGCTTTCAGATATTCTCCGGCGACAGATTTGTTAGCGGGCACAAATTTGGGGCGTAACCCGTCGATCTGCGAGAGAGTCCCACACCCCGAAAGCACCATCAAAGTGAGAACGGGACCAGCAAAAAGGCGAACGACTTTCCGGCAGCGAGACGACTGTAAAAGAGACAAGAGGGACAATCCTAGTTTGACGATTATTGGCAACAGAAATTCCCGTGCCCATCATCCTTTAGCAAAAGGGGTC
>JAZGEB010000011.1:0-2968 GCA_036478515.1 Parvularculaceae bacterium
TGGCTGTGTTGCCCGCTGATGCTGGCGCCGTCGCTAAAACCAAAGCGGCTGCGCCGACCAAAAATCCACCAAACTTGCCACCCAATTTAGACATGCCAAAACCCCAAAGCTACATTATCACAAAGGGCAGCATGGCAAATTACCTCTACCGCGACCAGCCTTAATTGTCCCTTTGGGCGAAGGATCTGGCAGCTGTGGGCCAAAAACAACGTTAATCTGGCTTAGTCCCTGAATTCGCGCGGGAAGACTTCCTCCCCCGCTTGCGGGGGAGGTACTGAGCGCAAGCGAAGCGGAGGGGGTAAGTGGTGCCCAACAAAACGTAGAAAGCGACACGCCGCAGCCGTGGCGAACAGGCCTTCTATGATCCTTCGAGGCTAGCTGCGCCCGAAATAATGCAAACCGTCATCCCGGGCTCGCCCCGGGATCTTATGAGACCAGCACCGCGCGCAACTTCTGGGGATCCTGAAATAAATTCAGGATGACGGGTAGACGGGTTATGCGGTGGCCCCCTTCGACGCCTTCGGCGCCACCTCCCCCACAAGCGGGGGAGGAATTCTGTCGCGACATCCCGTGAGGCATAAAATGTTGACTTCACGTCAACCAAGCCTATCTTCCGCCGGACACGTCATCCAACTAAAAGCCCGACATCTATGGCAAATCCCACCTCCCCGCGTCCCGCCTCTTCGTTGCCGACAGCCCCGCATTTGCAAATCTGGGGCTGGACCGTGACCATGGCCGCCTCGATTTTGCAACGCGCCACCGGCATCGCGCTCTATGGCGGCACTTTGTTGCTGACTTTGTGGCTGGCTTCTGCCGCGTGGAGTGAGGCTGCCTTTGGCATCATGCACGGGGTGATGGGCTCGTTTTTTGGGGTGCTTATTCTGGTCGCTTATAGCTGGGCCCTGTCGTTTCACTTGCTCAACGGGATCAAGTTTCTGTTCGCTGATGCAGGTCTCGGGTTCGACAAAACCGACATCACCCGCAATGCCTGGGCGGTGTTTATCGGCTCAGGGTTGCTCACCGCGCTGATTTGGATCGGTGTCGCCCTCAGCAAGGGAACCGCGTAATGGCGCATTCTTCTGGCACCGGACACTTTCGGATGCAGCGGCTGACAGCGATGTTGCTGATCCCGCTGGTGATCTGGTTCCTCTGGGCTTTAGTCAGCCATGCCGGAGACACGCGACAGGAACTCCTTGAATGGCTCGCTTCCCCGCAAGGCGGCCTGCCGATGGCATGGATTATTCTGATCGGATATTTCCATATGCGCCTCGGCCTCGATGAGGTCATCGATGATTATGTGCCAAGCCCAAGCACCCGAACGACGCTGCGCTATGTCAATGCAGGCGCCGCCTTGCTGCTTGGCGGTATCGCTCTGTGGTCGATCATCTATGCCGGTCTTTATATCTAACCTCCCCCACTCAAGGACGCTTTCATGACAAAGTCTTATAACGTCATCGACCATAATTATGACGTTGTCGTCGTCGGCGCTGGCGGCGCTGGCCTGCGCGCTACTCTCGGGGCGGCGCAAGCCGGGTTGAAAACCGCTTGCGTTACAAAAGTCTTCCCGACCAGATCCCACACCGTCGCCGCGCAAGGCGGGATTTCCGCGTCGCTTGGCAATATGGGCGAAGATGACTGGCGCTGGCATATGTATGACACGGTCAAAGGCTCGGACTGGCTCGGCGATCAGGATTCGATTGAGTATTTGTGCAAAAACGCCCCCGCCGCGGTTTATGAATTAGAGCATTGGGGAGTGCCGTTTTCGCGCACCGAAGATGGTAAGATTTATCAGCGCGCTTTTGGCGGCATGACCAAAAATTATGGCGAAGGCCAAGTCCAGCGCACTTGCGCGGCGGCTGACCGCACGGGTCACGCGATCTTGCACACGCTTTATGGTCAGTCGGTCAAACAAAATGCTGAGTTTTTTATCGAATATGTCGCCCTTGATTTGATCATGCATGAGGGGGAATGCCGCGGCTTGATGGCATGGCATCTGGATAGCGGCGAAATTCATCGCTTCAATGCCAAAATGGTGATCCTCGCCACCGGCGGTTATGGCCGCGCCTATTTCTCCTGTACCTCCGCCCACACCTGCACCGGCGATGGCAATGCGATGGTATTGCGCGCCGGGCTGCCATTACAGGATATGGAATTTGTCCAATTCCACCCGACCGGGATTTATGGCGCTGGCTGCTTGATCACCGAAGGGGCCAGAGGCGAAGGCGGGTTTTTGACCAATTCTGAAGGCGAGCGTTTCATGGAACGCTATGCCCCCTCAGCCAAAGATTTGGCGTCGCGCGATGTGGTGTCGCGGGCAATGACCATTGAAATTCGCGAAGGTCGCGGGGTTGGTCCGGACAAGGATCATATCCATTTGAACCTCAATCACATCCCGGCAGAAACTTTGGCCAAGCGCCTGCCCGGCATTTCCGAAACCGCCCGCGTGTTCTCCGGCGTTGATGTGACCAAAGCGCCAATCCCGGTTCTGCCAACCGTGCATTACAATATGGGCGGTATACCGACAAATTATCATGGCGAGGTTCTGACCAAAATTGGCGACAATGCTGATAGTGTTGTCCCTGGCTTGATGGCAATTGGCGAAGCGGGCTGCGTCTCGGTGCATGGCGCCAATCGGCTTGGCTCTAATTCCCTGATTGACCTTGTGGTATTTGGCCGGGCTGCTGGCTTGCGCTGCGCTGAAATTCTCGACAAATCCAAAGCAACGCCTGACCTTAAAGGCGATAAGGGCGACGCGGCGCTGGATCGTTTAGATAAGTTCCGCCACGCCAAAGGCAGTACTCCAACTGCTGAATTGCGGTTGAATATGCAAAAAGTCATGCAATCAAACTGCGCCGTCTTCCGCACTGGCGACGTGCTTGAGGAAGGCACCAAACTTATCCGCGAGGTGCAAAAAGCAAGTGATGATATTGGCGTTACCGACCGCTCGATGATCTGGAATACGGATCTG
>JAZGEB010000012.1:0-2782 GCA_036478515.1 Parvularculaceae bacterium
TGATCACCGCGCGCCAAGGCAGAAACCGACGCGAGACCAAAAGCGATGCGAGCAGGGCAATAATCCCCCCGCGTATCGCATCGGCCCCGGAAAAGCCGAGGGTCAAAAAATAGGACAAGTCCTGCATTTTTTTTATAAAGTCCCGCTAAAACACGTGTAATCGGCCTATTAGAGCAGGTTGAGGGTTAATCGGCAGTTAATCAAATGGCGTGGACAAGGGCTGAATGGCCAGATTGGACCGCTCTATTCTGCCTCAGGGGCCAATAATCTCTTATCCAGTAGATGTCTTGGCTTCACATTCATCAAGGCGCGCAGCATGGTTTGTTTGCGACCGGGCATTTTTTGTTCCATCTCGGTCAGCATATTTTTCATATTATTGCGTTGCAAGCCCTCTTGCGAGCCGCACAAATCACACGGAATAATCGGGAAATTTAGCGCTGTCGAAAATTTGGCTAGGTCCGACTCCGAGCAATAGGCCATCGGCCGCAACACGTCGATGTCGCCTTCATCATTGATGAGTTTTGCTGGCATTGCAGCTAATTGGCCGCCGAAAAACATATTGAGGAAAAATGTTTCGAGAATATCTTCCCTGTGATGGCCGAGCACCAAGGCACTGCATCCTTCTTCTCTGGCGATGCGATACAAATTTCCCCGGCGCAAGCGCGAACACAAAGAGCAATAGGTTTTGCCCGCCGGGATTGTCCGTGTCACAACGGAATATGTATCGCGTCGGTCAATGCGATAGGGGATCGCATGTTGGTCAAAAAATGCTGGCAGTACATCAACCGGAAAATTTGGCTGGGCCTGGTCTAAATTGCACGCCAAAAGGTCAACCGGAAGCGCATCTCGTTCCTTCAAATCATGCAAAATCGCAAGCAGAGCGTATGAATCCTTGCCGCCAGATACCCCAACCAGCCAGCGCTCTCCGGTTCGCGCCATGGCAAAATCGGTAATCGCGGTGCTGACATTGCGGGTCAGGCGTTTGCGCAGCTTGTTGAATTCAGTGGTGCCGGGGGCATCTGCGAATAGCGATGCGCCCGGGGAAATCGGGGCCAGAGCTTCATCTGTCAACATGGGTTTAATAGGGCGGGTTATTGCGCAAATAGCGCTCATATTCTTCAAGTCGAACTTCCGCTCGCCCAAGATCACGTTCCGCATCCCGAATATTGTGATGCGCTCTGTCGATATCATCATGGATATCTTCGATCTCGTCATATAGCTTGTCGATGCGCTCTTTTTTCCGTTCATCGGAAATATCTTTGTCTTTGATTTTTTCAATTTCGCGTTTCTTGTCGCGTATTTGTCCCGGACCATAATCCAGCGTG
Organism: Parvularculaceae bacterium; assembly: GCA_036478515.1. GTDB lineage: Bacteria > Pseudomonadota > Alphaproteobacteria > Caulobacterales > Parvularculaceae > CALLVA01. The sequence continues at coordinate 1,326 of JAZGEB010000012.1, forward strand.
TGGGCATAGCCATCAACTCTAGACCGGGCAGAGGAGACAGCTTCACGCAAATTATGTAGTTCGCGGCCGGCTTGGTAGCCAGCTAGAAATTCTGGACGCCGATCAATCGGGCACACATCAGAGCGATCGATGCTACGCCCTTTGACCCCTTGATCATAGCCGCCTTTGGGCGAGCAATAAGCATCAAACCCTGCATCATAACCTTCAGCATACCGAGCATTATCGGGGCTAGCCCCATGTTTTTCACAGGCCTTGGCGCGGGCTTCCAAATTACCATAGCCAGCATTGTCGATGCCATCTTCATAGCCAGCAGCATACCAATCGCCGCGCTGGCAATCATCTTTCGACATCGTGGTTTCGCAAGCTGTCAGCAGGCAGGTGCATAAGATTAAGCTCAAAATCCGGGTCATTATTATTATCCCTCAATATTGGTTCCGTAGTCCAATGATATGCCGGAAACGGATAAAGAAAAACCCCCTCTGAACAGAGGGGGCTGAATTATGGTTCGCCTCGTCCTCGAGGACGGCGACTTTTAAGTCTATTTGACCCCGGGTAAGCGCAAGCCCCGGCCAGATTTGGCAATGATCACTTGTTTGCCACCGGTGACTGCATCGATGACTTTTTGCCGTGCGGCAAGCCATTCTTCGGGATCTTGACCATCAAGGCGCAGCGGTGCATCGGAAATGTCGAGTTTGCCATTTGGCGTGCGCCAGAACAGCACGGCATTCGCAAGATTGGCTGGCTTTTCTGCCCGCCCGCCATTTTCTGCAGCTAGGACAGCGCGAATATTGCGGTCAGCCTCTAAGGCGCCAGCAGATTGCAGCAGCATCAATTCGCCATCAGAAGGGGCGGTGGCAGTGACATCGCCGAGTAGCAATTCTTTGGCTCTCTCGGATGGGCTCTTTTGGTCCGGCCGGGTCTCACCGGGTTTGGGTGGTTTCAGCGCATAATCTGGCGGTAGGACCAAGGGAGACTTGGTTACAATCGCGAATTCATCTGGCGGGTTTTTACCGGTGCCGAGAGCTTTGCTCATTCCGGCGCAGCCACTGGCCAAAAAGCCATAGCAGAGGACGAGGCCGAGAAGGGTGGTGAATTTTGTCATCAGGAATAGGCTCCGGTGGTGATTTTTAAATTGAGGGCGACTATAGCGGGGCGGAGGCGATCCGAACAGCACCGATTAGGGTTCTGTCTGCAATTTTAGAAATTTGTGTGAGATACCGCCTGAAGAGCTGATTTCTGGCCAAAAAACGCGTCGTAGATCAGCAGGCCAACACCCAAATTGACCGCCATATCAGCGACATTGAAGACATATGGAAAATGCAGCCCGGAAAAATCAAGGAAATCGACGACCCAGCCATAAGCGATTCGGTCAATCGTATTGCCAAGCGCCCCGCCAATGATGAAGCCCACCCCGAAAGCAGCGGCTTTGCGGCGAATTTTCGCGAGCCAATAGATCA
>JAZGEB010000013.1:0-2182 GCA_036478515.1 Parvularculaceae bacterium
CCGCCATTTTTTTAGATTATTTCAGTGCGAGCGCCGCATTGGCGGGGGAGAAAAACTGACGGAAGATGAGCATCCCATACATCGCTACCATCGAAATTAGAAATACAATATCAGACAGAAACCAGCCCAGATAAGCGATAGCGATGAAGAAGGCGCGCTGGCCTCTGGCAAATTCCTTGCCTGCCTGAATACTCATGCGCGCTGTGCGATCAACTTGGGCCCGAAACTCTGATGCAGGCGCTTCGTCGCTCAGCATCGGCACGGACCCAACCAGAATTGAGGTGTAATTAAACAAGCGATAAGACCAGCCAAATTTCAAAAAAGCATAAGCAAAAATGCCCATCAGACCGACCGCTTTGGCCTCAAATAATTGGCTCGACATCGGCGAAGAGTAGGGGATTGCGCCGGTCAGATCGAGGATCGGATCAGCTGAATTGAGCAAAGAAAATGCGCCGCCAATGGCGAGCAGGGAGGTAGAGGCGAAGAACGCTGTGCCGCTTTGCAAGCCAGCGATGATGCTGGTGTCGATCATCCGCAAATCGCGCTTGGCCATGGTCTCGACCCACAGCCGACGTTGTTTGCCCATCATCGAGGTCAAGGTTTGGTCAGCCCATGGTGAGCGCTCAATCAGCCAAGATTGCAGCGCCCAAAGGGCAATAAAAATTATCGGGGCTATGTGGGTAAGGGTCATGAAAAGTCCCTAGCGCGCTTCGTCGAGATTGTCATTTACCCACCAAGCAATAGCAGCGTTTCGCCGCTGCTGGAAAGCCCAGCTTGCAAAGCGTAGAGATGGTCAACAAGGTTGAGGGTCGCCTTGGCGCTGCGGCATGTGTCGGCGATATAATACCAGTGCTCACGATACAGAACAGCAACCGCGGCGGTTGTTGGTTTCTTGGCCGAGGACATAACCGAGAAATAACCACCGGTCACCTCTTTCCACGGATCGGGTGCGGCGCAGCTTGCGTTACTTGTCCCGTGGTTGCCAGCAATGGTCGGCCCAAGGACTGGCGGCGCTATGTCATGATGGGCTTCCGGCACATGCACTGTCAGCGACAAAGCAGACATGATGCCGAGCAATGACCGTCCGCGTACCGCATAATCTCCGAGCACATTGCCTCTGGCGGTTATCTCGGCACTATAGCGCCCGCCGGCCAATTTGTTGACTTTGCCGACCCAATTTTTCTTCATGAACTCAGCTAATGCTTGGCCGCTAGCGGTATCGCGGCGCCATTTCATCAATACTTTGGGGGTTGCGCTTTCTTGTTCTGGGTTGATCACTTGCACCAATAGACCACCGTCTAACTGCGTATCGCGCATCAGCCCGGCGAGGTGGCGAAATTTGCCATTATCCGGCACCCGGTCTGGGGTGGGACCAGCGGCTGATCTCGCATTATCAAGGGCACCGATACGGGCAACGCAGCACAGCATTAAGCGCTCGACACTCCAGCCGGATTGACTAAGCAGGAAAATTGACGCGGGCGGTAAAGGTTGCAGCAATTGCTGGGCATAGGCGCCGCCGCGTAGAACCGAATAGACGGCAGTTGGTTGGCTACTCGCAACAGGGCCGACATTGCCCCGCAATACTTCATCAAGGGGGCTCCCATCAAGAGAGATTGCGCTGGAGAGGCCCCCGCCAATGGAAAGTTTATCTTGGGTTGTCAGTCGCTCTAGGTCGATAAAACTTACCGGGTCATTATACCGTAAGCGGACAATATTGAGGAGGAGTTGTTCGCGGCGAGCCTGCGAAATCGCTTCGGCATAGGTCAGGGTGTCCGCTGCTACCGGGGCCGCCGGGCGAGGGCGGGCAACACAGGCGGTGAGCAAAGCGAGCATGATGATAACACTGAGATTTTTCATGGCGAGTGACCTGACTATTTACAATTTCACCAATTCAGCAGCAGCGGCAAATTGGTGATTTTCTGGCGATATATCGATAGGCCTTGAGTGTAAAGAAATTTCATGAAGTCGTGATATTTTTTGCGTTTTTGCTGGCCGGTCAGGCTGGGTTGCCTACGGGCCCCTTTATAGTCACACTGGTTTTTATGAAAATTCTTGCAACCTTACTGATCGCTCTTATTGCCCTTGAACATGTGGGGTTTCTCGCCTTGGAGATGTTCTTTTGGGACCATCCGATTGGCCGTGAGCGGTTCGACTTGACCCCTGAATTTTCAGCCCAAAGCGC
>JAZGEB010000014.1:0-3633 GCA_036478515.1 Parvularculaceae bacterium
AGATAGCCCATATCATAAGGCGGGTCTTGGCGGATCAGCACGACATCAACATCGCCCAGATCGAGAACGCTTTCTTCGGCCCAGTCGACATGGTCGCCTTCGACCCGTTGGAGCTGTTTGACTTTGCGGGCTCTAGCCATCACGCGGCCATTATCAAGCCGCAGATGCAGCGGCTGAAACACCCAGATTTCATGATCGCGGTGATGCGCTGTTATCGCCAGATCAAAAGTCGTATCGCCGCCAATGCCGACCGCTTCCATCGGGTCCATCAAAATCGCAATTTTTAGCATCAGACGCTCCCGGTTTATCGCAACTATTGCCGGGCGCCCCGGCGACTATCCCCGACATAGAGCACATGGCTGACAACTTTTGTGACCCCAGACGTGCCCCTGGCCCAGTCTGTGGCTTCCTTTAACTCTTCCGCACTTTGGGCGAGGCCTAGCAAATAAACCACCCCCTTGGACACAGTGACTTTGTAATTACCGCCAATGATGTCGCTATCGGCGAGGAATTTGGCGCTGATCCGCTCATCAAGCAAGGCATCCTTGGCGCCTTGGCCAAAGGAGGTTTTTTTGCCGACAACCAGCTCATTGATCACTTCGGTAACATTTTCCGTGTTGGCGGCCAGCCGGCCAACATGTTGCTTCCCCACCAGCGTGCGCATGGTGCCCGTCAGCAGCAACCGGCCTTCAAAGACGGTAATGTCGACATCCGCATAATCATGGGATTTATCCCCGAGAAGCGCCGTCTTCAAATTTGCATCGGCGCTGGTGTCATCAAGGCCATCACCAAAACTACGATTAGTGATGCACCCCGTCAGCAAGAACGCAGCGGTGAGGAGGGCGAGAGCGGGGCGAAGGAGGCGAGGGGTCATGATTGGCGGTCCTGTTTTGAGGAATTGGTCGGTTGCGCACAGTATAAGCTGGTTCATGGCCGCGAAAAGGCTTTTCAAGCCATCTCATTGTGCCACGCATTTTTGAGGTGACGAATGCGCCAACCTGATATTGTTACGAGATCAAAACGATAAGCGTAATTCTTTGAGTTTGCTTGAGACACCCAAAGATCTGCCGCAGCGCTGATGCGGGCCCTTGCGGTCGGGGTCACCGCCTGAATAGCCGTGGCAATGTCCCGGCGTGCTTTGACCTCGACAAAAGCGATGGTTCGGCCGCGGCGGATGATCAAATCAATTTCGCCAACCGGGGTTTTCCAGCGGCGCTCAAGGATGCCGTAGCCTTTGAGCATCAACATCAGCGCCGCATATTGTTCGGCCCGACGGCCTTTGCGTTCTGCCTTGCGGTAGCGCTCGCTCATGCGGTGCCGCGCAGGCTCAGCGCCATGGTGTAGAGGTCTTTTCGGGGCAAGCCGGTTTGCTTGGCCGCCTCTGTCGCGGCATCCTTGACCGACAGATGGGCGAGCAAGTCATAGAGCAGCGCCCTTGCCGCGTCATGTGTCCATTCTGGCTTCGAAACGGGATGGAGAACGATCACGATTTCGCCCTTTGGCGGGCCGTTTTCGTGATAGGTCGCCGCCAAAGTTTCAGCGCTGCCTTCCTTGACCTCTTCATGCATTTTCGACAGCTCTCTGGCGACCGCCACCTGCCTTCCCGGCCAAATCTCAGCAATGGCCGCAAGACTAGCAGCAAGCCGGGGGCCGGTATCATAAAACACCAGCGTCGCCGTTTGGTGGCGATGGCGCTCCAATTCTGTCACCCGGGCCTGCTGTTTTGCGGGCAAGAAACCGCCAAACAGAAACTTATCTGTTGGCGCACCGGCAATGGACAGCGCCGCAGTCAGGGCCGAGGGGCCGGGGACCGTAAAAATCTCAAAGCCAGCATCACGGACCGCGCGGACCAGCTTATAGCCGGGGTCTGATATCAGCGGCGTACCGGCATCAGAAATCAGCGCAATCGCTTTGCCCTCCCCCAGCAAGCGCAACACTTCGGGACGCATCGCGTCGCCATTATGGTCGTGATAGGCTTTTAGTTGGGGGCGAATATCATAGGCCCGGCACAGGCGCGACGATATTCGGCTATCCTCGCACAGGATCAAATCCACCTGTTGCAGCGTCTGGACGGCGCGATAGGTGATGTCTTTGAGATTGCCGATCGGGGTGGCGGTTACATAAAGCCCCGGCGCCAAACTGGGCGCCAAGCCGGGCGCGCCGATGGTTCTTGCTGTCATCTGCGCAAGATGGGCGCTATTTCAACCGTCGGTCAAGGCTTGGCTATCTGATTGATGAAAGATAGATTTTACAGCTGCGCTTGGCCGCATTGCCGGTTGTGCCATTGGCCCAGCCATAGCTCCAGGCTTGCGCACCTTTGGTCCCTTGCGCATTTTTGCACAGGCCATACCCGGTTTCATAATGGGTTGAGGAGATATCAAAGCCCTGGCTGCCATAAACGAAAGCTTGCTCATAGCAGGAGCATAAATCGCTGCGGGTATTGCCGGTTAAAATCATGCTTGACGAGCCGCCAGCATTTACCGAGGTCCGGGTCGGAACCGTGCCCGCTGTCGCTGTGCCATTGGCATTAATGGTCGAGGTCGGATAAGTCGCGACATCCGTGCCTTTGGTTTTGAAAAAAGCAAATAGCAAGGCGGCGACAATCGCCAAAACCAAGCCGAGGCCGAAGAACATTTCAATACGCCGTGTCATACTTCTATCCCCATAGATGTTTGGGCCGCAACCCACGAACCTTAACATATCCTTAAAACGTCAAATCGCCAAGGACGAGTTGGGCTTTCCTCATTTTGATCGCGAGGCGTGGCTAAATTGCCGACCCTTAACCATAATTTTGTGATTTGCATCACTGTATTACGGGTGGATTTGGCCATACTTGGAACTGTCAGCTAGGCCCATCCGCTGACACCTCTCGACACCGTCAGGTGTTTTGTAGCGACATTGTCGGGGGAGAGAAGCGCCGCCGGTATCCAACCCACCGGGCGTTGCGCGAAGAGAAGGTCGGCACCCATGCGTTCTCCGGGTGTCGACCTTTTTATTCCTCACAGGCGCAAAAGATCGCCCCCGGCAGGGCGGTGCTATGCACCGGAGCTGTCGATTAGCGTTGCTTGGCCAAGAGCTTGAGCCGCAACGCATTGAGTTTAATAAAGCCAGCAGCATCCATTTGGTCATACGCGCCAGCATCATCTTCAAAGGTCACATGGGCTTCTGAATAAAGGCTGACCGGGCTCGAGCGAGCGATAACATTGGCACTGCCTTTATAAAGCTGTACCCGGACGGTTCCGGTGACATGTCTTTGCGAATGGTCAATCGCTGCTTGCAACATTTCGCGTTCCGGTGCGAACCAAAAGCCATTATAAATCAGCTCAGCATAACGCGGCATCAACTCGTCTTTCAGGTGCGCCGCGCCGCGATCAAGGGTGATTTGCTCAATCCCGCGATGGGCGGCAAGCAAAACAGTCCCGCCGGGGGTTTCATAAACCCCCCGTGATTTCATCCCGATAAAACGGTTTTCAACCAGATCAAGCCGCCCAATACCATGCTTGCCGCCATAATCGTTCAACGCGGTTAAAAGCTCCGCAGGCGTCATTGTTGCGCCATTGATCGACACCGGATCGCCCTTTTCAAATCCAACTTCGATCACCTCTGGCGTGTCAGGCGCATCAACCGGGTCAA
>JAZGEB010000015.1:0-4403 GCA_036478515.1 Parvularculaceae bacterium
AGGGCTCTAAAAGCTTCATTATTCGGACCATAGCCTTCCAACAATCGATCCGGCAAATGCACCAAATGCTTGACCCCGAGAGCTGAGAAATAGCGACTGAGCAGGGCTGAGGACGTGGTGCCATCAACATCATAATCGCCAAACACACCGATGGTCTCGCCAGCTTTAATCGCCGCCGCGAGCCGTTTCACCGCTTTGTCCATATCCATCAGGCTTGACGGGTCTGGCATCGCCGTGCGCAAGGAGGGGTTGAGAAACGCGTCGGCAGTTGCAGGGGTGACGCCGCGCCCGGACAGAGTTTGCGCCAAGCCATGATCCAACTCAAAGCGTTGAGCCATGGTTTCGACATCGCGGGGCACGATCTGGCGCTGGACCCAACAGCGCCCGGCCAGACTCTCGGCGACACCGAGAAACGGCTCATCTGATGCGGACATTTCGGGCGTTTTCAGGTTGGCGGACATGACTCTTCCTATGCCCGGATTCTAGCCGCCTGTCAGGGGTTGTTTTCCCCGAAAGGCGCCCTCGAAGGATTGAGGTCAGCTGGAGTCTCATAACGCCCCATGAATAACCCCGCCAAGCATTACTTGGCGGGTTATTACATTTATTCGCTGCGCGAACCAGTTACGTAGCGTAATATTCGACCACGAGGTTTGGTTCCATATTGCCCGCATAAGGTACATCGGCAAATTCTGGCACGCGGACCATGGTGGCGGTCATTTTCTTCGGGTCGACATCGACATATTCAGGAATGTCGCGCTCCGGCAGTTGCAGAGCTTCGAGCACGAGTGCCATGTTTTTCGACTTTTCGCGGATTTCAACGATGTCGCCAACCTTCAACCGGTATGACGGGATGTTGGTGCGCACGCCATTGACCATGACATGACCGTGATTGACGAATTGGCGCGCCGCAAAAACCGTTGGGACAAATTTCGCCCGGTAAATCACAGCATCGAGACGGCGCTCCAATAGGCCGATCAGGTTTTCAGCGGTATTGCCCTTGGCCCGGTCAGCGGTTTTGAAAATCCCGCGAAATTGCTTTTCAGAAATATTGCCGTAATAGCCTTTGAGCTTTTGCTTCGCCATTAGCTGAATACCAAAATCAGATGGTTTGCCCTGACGGCCCTGACCGTGCATGCCGGGCTTGTATTCGCGTTTGTTGAAAGGAGATTTGGGGCGGCCCCAGATATTTTCACCGACGCGGCGGTCGATCTTGTACTTGGCGCTATGGCGCTTAGACATGGGATATATCCATCTATTTTGACATGGCCCGGTCCCTGGACAATCCAGCAACAAGTCTCAACGGCGGTCCACATGTCACCCGTAATTCGCGGGGTATAGGGGCGCCACAACGGCTTGTCAAATGGGCTTTTGCCCCCAATGGTTGCTTTTCCCATGTCCAATTTTGGGTGGAATATCTGTCATAGTCTGGTAGACTTGATCTAAGTGGGCAATCTTTACCAGATTTAAGTGGTATTATCATGAAAACTCAGCGATTTCGCTTGTGTTATTTAGTATAGATGGGTCGAGTTTGATGAAAAAATTTGTTTGTCGCCGCGCAATCATTTGGGGCGGCTTTTTTCTTGCTCTATTCATGCATAGTTCTTCCTTTGCGCAAGCCACCTTAGATGCCAGTTGCGTCAAAAAAATTGAAAAATCTGATCGCGCAGACAAAAACGGGCCCCTGCCAATATATCAGTTAGCAGACAAAAAAATCGTGCTGGGGTTCAAAACTGAAGACTTCGAAAAAGATTTTATCTTTGCAAATTACATTGAAAGAGGCGTTTCCCCTTATGTTGGCGAATACGCAGCATCAAAACTAATCACATTCCGTCTTAAAGACCAAACAATTGAAATAATCCAAAAAGATAGTGTTGGCTATTTCAAGAACGCGGGAGCCCTTAGTCGAACCCGAGCTCTGACCATGAGCGACGCTGTTATCGCCACTCTAAAATTGCACAAATGCCAACCAACCGACACTTACTTTGCCTATATTAATCAAGGTATTTTATCAAGATTAAGTGCAGATTTTCTCGAAGAACTTTCTCAAATCTCTGCCGACCTAACTGATTGGCGAACATTTTCGGATAACATAAGTTTTATTTCCGAACTCCGCTTGTCTGGCTCAGCAGGATCATATGGAAGTCCGCCCGGACCAAATTTTACGCTGCGTGTTCGTCATATTTTTATGCAGCGACCGACGGAAAATTTCGATCCACGTCGAGCGGATGCGCGGGTTGGTTATTTTAATGTAAGACGAAAAAATTTAGGCGACCTCGATCAATCGCGGTTCGATAGATATATCAATAAATGGCGGTTGGACAAAAAAGACCCCACCGCAGCGCTTTCCGAACCTGTAAAGCCGATTGTCTTTTGGATTGAAAATACCACGCCAGAGAAATTTCGCCCCTACATAAAGCAAGGGGTGTTAGCTTGGAATGAAGCGTTTCGGGCTGCAGGATTTTTAAACGCGATCGAAGTCTATGAGCAACCTGTCGATGCCGAATGGGACGCCGGTGATATAGAAAAAAACGTTATTCGCTGGCAAACCAGCTATCACGCACGCGGCACTCTCGGTTTTGCACCAGCAATATACGACCCCGTAACCGGTGAAATTCTTGGCTCCGATATATTGTTGAATTATGCCGGAATCGGCGATCACGTGGATGACTGGGCGCGTTTTTCGGATGGCGCAGCGCTCGCTCCATCGGACGTTGTAAACCAGAGGGCGCGACGCTTTGACGACCAATTTAACGCCCCAGCCTCAAGCAAAATCATGAACAGCGCCCCATTGAACGCTAAGGAGCAGCTAACTTCACGTCTTGAGGGCTCATATATGTTGGCATCCCTCGTTGAAAAAAACCGTTCACTCAACAAGCACCGCCCGCACAAGACTTTTATTTATGAGAAGATACAATCCTCTAACACGGCATGGGAATCGCCGCGGCGCCAACCCGAAACGGATGCCCCAGAATACCCCTCGACCCCTACAGCGGTAAAATCTGGCTTTGCCGACAGGATGATCAAAGAATTTATCGTTCAACTCACAATGCATGAAGTTGGGCACTCTTTGGGTCTGACGCATAATTTTCGAGGCAGTCATTGGCGTTCAATGGACGAAATATATGACCGGCAAAAAACAAAAGGCGTCATCTCGGCGTCAGTGATGGATTATCTACCGATTAATTTTTCGCCAATCAATGTTGAGCAGGGCGATTTTGCCAATACCCGGCCGGGGCCGTATGATGTGTGGGCTGTTGAATTTGGATATCGTCCCGACATGAATGAAGAGGTAAGGAATGATCTTCTAGCGCGCGCGGTAAAACCTGAAAATGGGTATGACTCCGGTAGATTTAATGATGATCCGTATTCGCTGCTAGGCGACTTAACCAACGCGCCAGTAGATTATGCAAAATCGCGCCTCAACTTCGTGTCAGAGATGAGCAAGATTGCCTCTGTCAATAATGCCTTTACAGATCAAAGCCAGTATCTAAGTCTGTTTCAGGAGCTAAGTCTCCAGACGCTCAGTGCTCTCTTCCACATATCGGCACAAGTGACACCATTTTCATCTAAGCTCACGCAAGCAGGTGGTAAGCCCTCAGACCTTTTCAAGACAGTGACTATCCTCAGTATGGAGGACCAACAATATGCGATCGAGGCCCTTGAACAACTGGTTTTCTCTTCAGACCCGCTCCCCTTTTCAGAAGATTTCCTACTTCGGCTAGGCACTGGTCTTCATGCTGCTGACTTGATACGAATCCGGGTAAAAGAAACGATCATGTCACAGTTGATGGATGAAAACCTTCTGTACCACACTCATCGCGCCACTGAGCATGGCAGCAATTACAGCCCAACAAAGTTGTTATTCGATTTAAAAGACGCCGTATTTGGCGCCGATCTAAGACGTCGCGGTCGCCCGAGTAAAGAGCGCCGCGATCAGCAAATCATGTTTGCCAATCACCTGACACAGTTGATCAACGATCCCTCTTCTGACACTCGATCAAGCGATTTCGAAAGTTCAGTCGTTAGCGCTGCGGCCCGTCCCGTGCGCAAAGCCCTGTTGAAAGAGCTCTCATTTACGCCCCCTTGGCCCCCGGCGGAAGTGCGTGCCCATCGCGATGAATTGCGCTCAATTCTTCAGTAGTTGCTTCGCTGGCAATACCTATATTTCAGAGCCATCCTTGCGCTTGAACACCCGCGTCGGCGTCCCGTTTGGCGGTAGGTCGAGATCAACATCAGGATAAGAGCAATGGTCTATTTCGGGTGACCGGCTGCCAACAATCAGGAACACCACCTCCCCCTTGGTTTCATTGATCAGATGATGACCATTCGCTTCGCCAGCTTTGTGGCAGCAACTATCGCCGGGCTGCAATTGCGTGCGCCCAGTCTCATCGACCAAGGTCGGG
>JAZGEB010000016.1:0-2221 GCA_036478515.1 Parvularculaceae bacterium
CCGATTGATATTCAAGAATTCATGGTTATGCCGTTAGGTCTACCGACCTTTGCGGAAAGCTTGCGCTGTGGCTCTGAGATTTTTCACACCTTGAAAAAAGGCTTGGCCAAATCCGGTCATAATACCAATGTCGGCGATGAAGGTGGTTTTGCACCGGGCTTGAAATCAACCAAAGAAGCGCTCGATTTTATCATGAAAGCGATCGATGATGCAGGCTACACCCCGGGCGAAGATGTATTTCTCGCGCTTGATGCGGCGTCTACGGAGTTTTATGACGAAGGCAAATATAACCTCAAAGGCGAAGGCAAGGTGCTGGATGCTGCGGGGATGACCAAATATTACGCAGACTTGGTCGCTAATTATCCAATTATTTCGATTGAAGATGGCTTGGCCGAAGATGACTGGGATGGCTGGAAAGGCCTGACCCAAGAGCTGGGTGCCAAATGTCAATTGGTTGGCGATGATCTGTTTGTTACCAATGAAGACCGCTTGCGAGATGGCATCGCGCAAGGATGTGCAAATTCAATTCTGGTCAAGGTCAATCAGATCGGCACCCTGACCGAAACCCTGAACGCCGTAGATGCAGCGCACCGTGCTGGGTTCACCGCGGTGATGTCGCACCGCTCGGGCGAAACCGAAGACACCACCATTGCTGATTTGGCCGTGGCGACCAATTGCGGCCAGATCAAAACCGGCTCTTTGGCCAGATCCGACCGGACGGCAAAATATAATCAATTGCTGCGCATTGAAGAAGAGCTTGACGAAATTGGCGCTTATGCTGGCGTCATGGCGTTCAAACCCGGCATTATTAAACTCTAAGGAACCCCTCAAACGATGACTGTTATTGTTGCCCTATATGACAATTCTCAACTCTGGCTTGGCTCAAACAGCCAAGGCACGGTTGGCGCGACGCGATTGCCCGGCCATGAGAGCAAGTGGCGATTTTACGGTGATTGGGCGATTGCCTTTACCGGGTCTGGTTTTCCGAGCGAAGCCTTGGCGGCAAAAGCAAAAGATTTTCCGGGCAAGGCGGAGGATCATCAACAAGTCACCGCGTATATTCGCGATGTGTTCGAGCATTTTGATATTGGCGAGCAAAAGAAAATGAAAAACTTTGACGCCCAAGGGCTGATCGTTCATCGGGGCGGGCGGATTTTCGATATGGATCAGTACACCTCAATGTCAGAAGTGCCAAAGGGGACGATGTGGGCCAGAGGCTGCGGCATGGATTATGCGCTGGGGGCGGATGAAGTTTCAAAAGCCTTGAGCCAAACCCCGGAAGACAGAATTCGCCGGGCGGTTGAGGCGTCAATCGCGCTTGATTGCGATTGTCCGGGCCACCCGATTGTTGAGAAGTTTTGATAAAGCCACGCCTCTCCCTTGGGAGAGGCCAGCATTTGGAACAAATGCGGGTGAGGGGCCGATGATAATGAAGGATAAGAGGAAAAAACATGACTGTAATTTGTGCCCTTGTTGATGCCCCGAAACGGGTGAGCTGGCTCGGCAGTAGTGGCGGCAGCCAGATCGGCTCGATTGATCTGCCCGAAAGCAAAGCCTCGAAATGGGATAAATTTGGCGATTGGGCGATCGGCATTGTCGGCTCTTCCGTCGCCAGAGATTGCCTCGAAGCTGAGCGTAACAAGTTCCCGCATTCGACTGATGAAGTTCACAAAGTGATCTTGTTCATGCGCGCGGCGATGGATAAATATGAGATTAGCACAAGTGTTGATGGCCTGAAAGATTATGGCATTTGCGGCATTTTGGTACATCGCGCCGGGGCGCTGTATGATTTTGACACGCAGCTCGCTGTGCAAGTCTTGCCCGAGGACACGCTGTGGAGCCGCGGTGCGGGAATGAAATATGCGTTGGGGGCGGATGAAATTTCCAAGCTGAGCAATTTTTCGCCGGACAAAAGAGTGCAATATGCGGTCGATGCGGCGATTGCGCTCGACCGAGATTGTTCCGGGCAATCTGTGATAGAAGAGTTTTAGGGGCCCCGTCCTTCGAGGCTCCCTTCGGTCGCACCTCAGGATGAGGGAAGCGTAATAGAAAACCTCATCGAAGAGGTGGCGTGGCACACGCCCTCGAAGGACCAACGGTTGCAATTTAAGGCCTCGAGTCCTACGGCTATATTCTTGAATGATGAGGAAATCTAACCCATGCAAATACGTGATGCCCTGACATTTGATGATGTTTTGCTTGAGCCGGGCCCGTCTGACGT
>JAZGEB010000017.1:0-7234 GCA_036478515.1 Parvularculaceae bacterium
GCGCGCCTGAACGGTTTTCCATCGGCGCGGTGGTGATGAACCGGGTTTCAGCTGGATAAGACAAACCGGCGCGAACAAAAAATTCGGCTAACCCTTCTGTGTAAAGACTGACGGCCATCGCCTTTCCGGCCGCGCCAACATCCGGTAAAATAAGCTCTTGCGCCGCTGCACATTTATAATAGCTCACCCCCAAGGCAATATGGAGCAGGTCAATCAGCGCACAAAATTCAGCAGGCAGGTTTTGCGCCAGGGGTTGTTTGAGCGGTGGGAACGACACTTTTTCGCAAAATGCGCCATGGCGGTCGCACTCAAATTCAAACTCTATTGCCGGTTCATCTGGCACGACACGCCACCGGGTCAGGGTAAATTTACGGCCTCTGTTTTTATCTTCATCTGTCATGTCGGCGGGCCGTCTTGAGCTTCGGTTGCGAGATCATAGCTTTTTAAACTTGGCAAAGCCATGTCGCAAGGTGGGCACGGGTGGCGCTTGCGCGCCGCCTCGCGATGAGGTCCCTTAAAAGAACCGGATTGAAACCACGACCGAACCAAGAACGCCATCGAGGCTCTCTACCGTGGTGGGTTGAAATGCTGGGTTACTCGACATCGGTTCCAGACGTATCGGGTTCGCCCGCCATTTTCGCACATAAGGCTCTTGTCCCGGCCGGGCCATCAATACCAGATCGCCATCGGAGGGTCGCTTCAAGCTGGGGTCAATGACCGCCAGGGTTTCGCCGGCAAAAGCCAGATCCATCGCCGGGTCTTCGACAAAGACGGAAAACACGCGGTAATTCCCGGCAGTGACCGGAATATAATCAGTTGCGAAAGTATGAAAATCCATCTCTGAATCATCCGCCAATCCAGCTATATCAGCCATCAACACGATCGGCACATGGATCAGGCCGCGACGCAGATAGGCAGCGGCGGGCTGCTTATCTTTTTCCAAGGCAGAGCGCTCCCCACTCGCGAGCCAGCCCAGACTGGCGCCGACCGCTTCAGCGATTTTGGCCAGCATCAATTGGCGCGGGTCATGAACCCCGGATTCCCAATTGGCCACGGTTGGCTGACTGACCCCAAGGCGGTGGGCGAGGTCAGCCTGTTTCATGGCAATTTTCTTGCGTGAATATTTGATCCGCTCGCCAATGGACCCGATTGCGACCAGATCAACTGGGTCGTTTGGTTGCCGGGCAGAAATAAACGGTTCTCTCATCACGTCACCCCATATAGGAATTTCTCATAAAATATTGGAAGAGCCTATAAAATGAAAGCCATTTCTGCAGTACATTCTAAAAATCTTATGGAGAATCCAATAAATGGCCTAAGATTATAGTTTCGACTGTAGACAGACCCTGATCTAGGCTTATAAATATAAGCGAGAGAGGACGAGAGACTTCTTCAAAGGAGCCCCAGTCCAATATACGTCCATGACCTGTCAACGGAGGAAACGATGTCAGATTATTGTTCTACAGATGGCGCGACACGGCTTCGGGAAAAAATTGCTGATTATTGGCGTAAACAAGGCCTTGATGTCGATGTTGAGTTGGTCAAAGAGGGCTTTGTTTCGACCATGCGCTCGGCCCGTACCGATGTGCGCTCCGACATGGTAAATGGCATGCCCCAGCGGATGCCGCAAAGCTAACGCGAATTTGCCTCCCCCCGCCCCAACTCGGCCTGGTACCACGCTGAAGCCTCATCGCAAGCGTCAAAGACATCCCTTAAAAAACGCCCAATATGGCGCGAAACTTGTAAGTTTCGTGGGGGGATAAGGTGTGGGTTTTGCCGCTTGGTAAGAAATAGTAACACTTCCTTACTGGGCAGGCTGTAATCCTTACGATAAAGAGCGCCATAAGCGCTCTAAAATGGGGCGAAAAGCTGGGACAAAGCAGGCAATATGACAGCTTCTAAAGCACAAATAGCCGCCATCATCTTGGCCGCCGGCCATGGTACCAGAATGAAGTCCGCTATGCCCAAGGTTCTGCACCAGGTTGGTGGCTTGGCGATGCTCGGCCATGTGATTGCGACGACGCAAAGCCTTGTCCCGAGCCGATTAGCGGTGGTGATTGGCGATCATGCGCCAGAGGTTGGCGATGTTGCGCGCAACTTGGACCCGATGGTTGAAACTTTTGTCCAATCACCGCCCCAAGGAACCGGCGATGCGGTTGTCCAAGCGATGCCCGGCCTTGAAGGCTTTGGCGGCGTGGTTTTTGTGTTGTTTGCGGATAGCCCTTTGGTGACGGCCGAAACCTTGGCCAAGCTTGCTAGTGCGGTTGAGAGCGGGGCCGGGGTTGCGGTGCTCGGTTTTGTTTTGGACAATCCAGGCGCTTATGGTCGCTTGGTCACCGATGCTGCGGGCAGTCTTGAGCGCATTGTCGAGGCCAAAGATGCGAGCGTGCAAGAATTGGCGATCACGCTTTGTAACTCTGGCGTCATGGCGATCAAAGCGGATGTGTTGCATACTGAATTGTCAAAGATTGAGAATAAAAATGCCAAGGCTGAATATTACCTCACTGACATTGTCGCCTTGGCCCGCGCTGCTGGTCATGCTTGTGCGGTGGTTGAAGGCAGCGAGGAAGAAGTCTTGGGCGTCAATTCCCGGGTAGAGTTGGCCCAAGCCGAGCAGATTTTTCAACGCCGGGCGCGCCATCAGGCGATGCTTGAGGGCGCGACTTTGCTCGATCCGTCTACGGTTTATTTTTCTCATGATACAAAATTGGGCAAGGATGTTGTCATTGGTCAAAATGTTGTTTTTGGCGTCGGTGTAAGCGTCGAAGACGGCGTCCATATTCACGCATTCTCTCACCTTGAAGGCGCAAGCGTGCGCGTGGGCGCATCTGTCGGGCCTTTTGCCCGATTGCGCCCCGGCGCTGATCTTGGCGAGCAAGCCAAGGTCGGAAACTTTGTCGAGATCAAGAAGTCGACCTTGGGCAAAGGCGCGAAGGTTTCTCATTTGAGTTATATTGGTGATGCCACCATCGGGGCTGGCGCTAATATTGGTGCTGGCACAATCACATGCAATTATGACGGATTTAATAAATTTCAGACTAATATTGGCGAAGGTGCTTTTGTCGGGTCGAACTCATCGCTGGTCGCGCCGATCACCATCGGCAAGGGCGCTTATGTTGGTTCGGGGTCTGTGGTGACCAAAGATGTCGAAGCTGATGCGCTGGCGGTTGCCCGCGGGCGGCAAATTGCAAAATCAGGATGGGCGGCAAAATTCCGCGCAAAATTTAAAAAATAAGCTACGTCGCTGACGGAGAGAAATTATGTGCGGTATTGTTGGGGTGATCGGGCGCGAGGATGCAAGCCTTTGCGTTTTTGAAATGATGAAACGCTTGGAATATCGCGGCTATGATAGTGCCGGTATTGCAACTTTGCGCGATGGCAAAATGGAACGCCGCCGGGCCAAAGGCAAGATGGGCAATCTAAAAGCGTTGATGGATGAGCAGCCTTTGCGCGGCGTGGTCTCTATCGGCCAGACAAGGTGGGCAACACACGGCGCGCCAACAAAGGCTAATGCACACCCGCATGTGACTGACCATGTGGCGATTTCGCATAATGGCATTATCGAGAATTTCGCTGACCTGCGAGCAGAGCTCATCGCTGCGGGCCGGGTTTTTGCCAGTGAGACGGATACAGAAGTTGTTCCGCAACTGGTCAGCCATCTGATGGAAACGGCCAATCTTGGCCCCAAAGAAGCTTTTATGGCAGCGGTTAAGCGGCTAAAAGGCGCTTATGCGTTAGCGGCAATTTTTCCTGGCAATGAAGGTTTTATTCTGGCCGCCCGCCAAGGCAGCCCATTGGCGATTGGCCGCGGCGAAAATCAAAACTTTCTCGGCTCAGATGCGTTCGCATTAGCGCCGTATACGAACCTTGTGACTTATTTGGCTGAAGGCGATATCGCTGAAATTCGCCGTGATGGGTTTGATGTTTTTGATAGCGATGGCAAGCCGGTTAGCCGCGAGGAGAAAATCTCAGCCGCGTCGGCTTTGATGGTCGATAAGGGTGGGCATAATCATTTTATGGCCAAGGAAATTCACGAACAACCCGAAGTGGTTGGCCACACACTTTCCGCCTATATTGATGCGCTTTCAGAAACGATTACGCTGCCAGATGATGCGATAGATTTTAGCAAAATCGACCGGCTTAATATTTCGGCTTGTGGCACCGCTTTTTATGCCGGGCTTATTTCCAAATATTGGTTTGAGCGTTGGGCCAAGCTGCCGGTGGAAATTGATATCGCGTCAGAGTTGCGCTATCGTGATGTTCCGTACACGCCCAATGGCGGCGCGTTATTTGTCTCGCAATCTGGCGAGACCGCCGATACATTAGCGGCGTTGCGCGATGCCAAGGCCAATGCCCAAAAAATCTGTGCCATCGTCAATGTCCCAGAATCAACGATTGCCCGTGAGGCCGATACATTGTGCCCGACTTATGCCGGGCCAGAAATAGGCGTCGCATCGACCAAAGCCTTCACCTGTCAATTGGCGGCCTTAGCGTGCGTCGCGATCAGTGCCGGGAAACAACGCGGGGTTATTTCTGCGGCGCAGGAAAAACAACTGGTCGCGACTTTGCTTGAAAGTCCGCGTCATATTGCTGAGGCGTTGCGCGGAGAGGGCGCGATCAAAGATGTGGCGCAAGATTTAGCCAAGGCGCGGGATGTTTTATATCTGGGTCGCGGGGTCAGCTATCCAATGGCGCTGGAAGGCGCGTTGAAGCTCAAGGAAATTTCCTACATTCATGCCGAGGGCTATGCGGCTGGCGAATTGAAACATGGGCCAATAGCGTTGATCGATGAAGATGTGCCGGTGATTGTGGTTGCCCCGGTAGATGATGTGTTATTTGAAAAAACTATTTCCAACATGCATGAAGTGATCGCCAGAGGCGGAAAATGCGTGCTGATTTCCTCCGCCAAAGGCATTGCCGAAGCGCAAAAAAGCGGCAAGCTGTGGCGCACGATTGAAGTGCCGGAGGTCGATGCCCTGTTGTCGCCTCTAACATATGCGGTGCCAATCCAATTGCTGGCCTATCATACCGCTTGCGCCAAAGGCACCGATGTTGATCAACCAAGAAATCTGGCCAAATCAGTGACGGTGGAGTAACCTTTCCGGGCGGAAATTCTCCCACCTGATTTAAGCTGGAAAGGGCCCCCTCATGAGCAAAACCCCTGATGACAAGAAAAAAGCCGCGGCCGAAGCCGCAGCAACCCATATCAAAGATGGCATGACCCTCGGGCTGGGCACCGGGTCAACCGCGGCGCATCTGGTCAAAGCTGTTGGGCTGATGGTGCAACAGGGCATGAGCGTTCGCTGCATCCCGACATCCGAACAAACCAGACAGTTGGCCAGCGCCAATGGCATCGAGCTGATTGAGCCCGATGAAACCACACGTCTTGATCTGGTGATTGATGGCGCAGATGAATGTGATGGCGACCTCAATCTGATCAAGGGCGGTGGCGGCGCATTATTGCGCGAGAAAATTGTTGCCTCGTCCGGCGCAAAAATGATTGTCATCGCGGATGACAGCAAACATGTGGCGCAGCTGGGCAAGTTTCCCTTGCCAGTTGAGATTGATCGCTTCGCGTGGCCTTTGACCCTTCAGAAAATTCGCCAAACCCTCGCCGAGCATGACATCAAAGCACCGTCTTTGAGCTTGCGCCCCGGCCCGCGAGACGCAGGCGGCGGCGTGTTTCGCTCTGATGGCGGCAATTATATTATCGATATCGCCTGCACTCGGATTGGCGATGCGGCGGCGCTCGACCGAGCGCTGGACCTGATCCCCGGCATTGTCGAAACCGGATTGTTTATTGGTCTAGCGGATATCGCGATTTTTGGCACTGACGAAGGTGTGACCATCATCGGCGATTGACGGTGCTGCTTGGACTTGACCTTCGCCGAGATAGTGCCAGTTATATAAAGTTGTAAACTGCCCCCGATAAGGATGGCCCGATGACAAGCAAATATGATGAGTTGAAAGCCGCAATCTCCGATTATGGCGAAGCCGCGATGGAGAACCTGGTGCGGTGTAAAGGGCTTGGCGAAGCGGTGTTGGAAGGCTTTGCTGACTGGCTTGGCTGCTCGGCAGAAAAAGTTGTTGCAGTTCCAGCCCAAGGACCGTTTGACCCGCGCCATCATTATGGCGATGCGGCGTTTAGTTTTCATGGCGCCCAAGTGGTCCGGCTCGAACCCGTCTTGTTTGGTCTTTGTGTGATCGTTGATAATGTTGAAGATAGTGGTGCTTTGTGGTTGCGCACCGGGGTGCGGCTCGAAGTCACTGGCGACTCGTTTGATATTTATGTCGCAAATCAACCGATGGTACATACGCCGCTGAATTTTACCGGCAAGCTCGATCCGGTTTACAAATCTATTTATGCCGAACTGCAATCGGTGTTTAAAAAAGACCTCGCCAATTTCCAAGATGAACGCTTCAGTCATGGCATCGGCTTCATGCCGGGAAGCTAGAGCGCATTCGAAAAAGTGGAAACCGGTTTTTCGATAAAATGCGCGTAAAAACAAAACCTAGACCATGTTCATCGATTCAACATTTCTCGAACATGGTCTAGAGCGTAAAGGGATTATTATCTAATGAGTTATGATTTTGATTTATTCGTCATCGGCGCTGGCTCTGGCGGAGTTCGGGCGTCCCGGTTAGCGGCTGGTATGGGCGCGCGGGTCGCGATTGCCGAAGAAAGCCGGGTGGGTGGAACGTGCGTTATTCGCGGCTGCGTGCCGAAAAAATTTCTCGTTTATGCGTCAGAATTTGGTCACGGATTTAAGGATGCCAAGGGCTATGGCTGGTCTGCGGATAATGTCCGGTTTGATTGGCCGACACTGATTGCCAATAAAGACCAGGAGATTGACCGGCTAAATGGCATTTACCAGCGACTGCTCGATAATTCTGGCATTGAAACATTTCATGACCGGGCGATTTTAAAAGATGCGCATACAGTCCATCTGGTCAAAGAAAATCGCGACATCACAGCTGACAAAATATTGATTTCGGTTGGCGGCACGCCTTGGATTGACAAAAATGTTGCGGGCTGGGAATTGGGCATCACCTCGAATGAAGCTTTGTCCTTACCGAGTTTGCCAAAGCGCATCGTCATCACCGGCGGCGGTTATATTGCTTTGGAATTTGCCTGTATCTTTGCCGGTCTCGGCTCAGATGTGACGCTGGTCTATCGCGGGCCAAAAGTATTGCGCGGGTTTGATGAGGATATTCGCGATCAGTTGCATAAAGA
>JAZGEB010000018.1:0-4609 GCA_036478515.1 Parvularculaceae bacterium
GCGGCTTTGTTATTTACCGTATAATAAGGTTATCCCCGCCGGGAAGCGCCGGGCCTAGGCGGTTTCCCGTCGACATTCATGAGCGAACTCGTCCCTTAATCAACGCAGCTACGATTTCAGGTTCTGCCAACGTCGAAATATCGCCGAGATTATCATAATTATTTTCGGCAATTTTGCGCAATATCCGGCGCATAATTTTACCCGATCTTGTTTTTGGCAGGCCGGGGGCAAAGTGGATTGCATCGGGTTTTGCAATTGGGCCAATTTCTTCCCGGCACTGAGCAATCAATTGCTTTTCAAGGTCGGCTGATCCGGTAACGCCCTTATTCAAGATCACATAAGCATAGACCCCTTGGCCTTTGATCTCGTGGGGAAAGCCGACAATCGCCGCTTCGGCGACATCCTTGTGAGCGACGAGCGCGCTTTCAAGTTCTGCCGTGCCGAGGCGGTGGCCTGAGACATTCAAGACATCATCGACCCGGCCGGTGATCCAGTAATAGCCATCTGCGTCGCGTCTTGCGCCGTCACCAGTGAAATACAGACAGGGATAGGTGGAAAAATAGGTGTCGATAAAGCGTTGGTGGTCGCCATAGACAGTGCGCATCTGGCCGGGCCATGAGCCCATGATGACGAGATTGCCATCGGTCGCGCCTTCCAAGAATTTGCCGTCTGCATCAACAAGCGCCGGGAAAATGCCGGGTAGCGGTTTCGTTGCCGAGCCCGGTTTTAAGGCTGTTGCGCCGGGGAGCGGCGAGATCAGAATGCCGCCGGTTTCGGTTTGCCACCAAGTATCGACAATCGGGCAGCGGCTCTCGCCGACGACCCGGTGATACCAATTCCACGCCTCGGGGTTGATCGGTTCGCCAACCGAGCCAAGCAAGCGCAAGGAAGAACGGTCATGCCTAGTGACCAGTGCATCGCCTTCGCGCATCAGGGCGCGGATTGCTGTCGGGGCGGTATAAAAAAGTGTGACTTTGTGTTTGGCCACGACCTCCCAACAGCGCCCCGCGTCTGGATAAGTTGGCACACCTTCAAACATCAGCGTTGTTGCACCATTGGCGAGTGGGCCGTAAACAATATAAGAATGACCGGTGACCCAGCCGACATCTGCCGTACACCAATAAATATCGCCTTGCTTGTAGTCGAAGACATTTTCATGCGTGTAGGCCGCATAAGCCAAATATCCGCCAGTGGTGTGCAGCACGCCTTTTGGTTTGCCGGTGGAGCCTGACGTGTAAAGAATGAAGAGGGGGTCTTCAGCCGACATTTCAACCGCCGGGCAATCAGCGCTGACCTCTTTTGCAGCTTCATCCAGCCAGACATCCAATGCCGGATCAAAAGCGACATCGCCGCCGGTGGATTTTACCGTCAGCACGGTGGTTAATTTCGCTTTTGCACCGCTTTCAAGCCGGGCGAAGGCGCTATCAACATTCGCTTTCAAGGGAACTGTCTTGCCGCCACGGCGGCCTTCATCGGCGGTAATGACACAAGTTGCGCCGCAATCTTCTATCCGGCTGGCTAAGGCTTCGGGGGAAAAACCGCCAAACACAATCGAGTGAACCGCGCCAATTCGAGCGCAAGCAAGCATTGCGTAAGCGGCTTCCGGGATCATCGGCATATAGAGGATGACGCGGTCGCCTTTTTTGACCCCGCGCGCGAGCAACACATTGGCGAGGCGACAAACCTCCTCATGCAGTTTTGCGTATGAAATATGTTTGGAAATGGAAGGATCATCGCCTTCCCAGATAATCGCAGTCTGGTTCGCTTTTTCTGGTAAATGCCGGTCGACGCAATTGACGCAAGCATTCAGCGTGCCGTCTTCATACCAACGAATGTGGAGGTCTTTTTTATCAAACGAGACATCCGACACTTTGGTGAACGGTTTGATCCAATCGAGACGTTGGCCAATCTTAGACCAAAAACCATCTGGGTCATCGCGCGCGGCGTCGGTCATCTCCTCGAAGCTTTTGGCTGTAACATGAGCGGCGGCAGCAAATTCTGCTGGGACCGGGATTATATGATCTGGGGGCGTGCTCATCTGGGTTTTTAAGTCCTTTTATTCTTGATGTTGGTCAAAAATAGCGTTTCTCACAGCTTGGACAAGAGCAGATATGGTCTGATCCCGTCCAGCGAATTCATCGCAAGCCGGGATCAGAAAGGGCGGGTATTATTACTTGTCTTTCAAGATGAATGTCACTTTCAAGACAACACGGAACTCATTCACTTTACCGTTCTTGCAATCAACGCTCTGGTCTTTGACCCAAGCCCCTTGGATATTGTCAAGGGTTTCATTGGCTCGTTCGATACCGGTTTTAACGGCATCCTCGAAGCTCATTTTTGAACTTGCAATAATTTCTGTAACGCGTGCGACTGACATGGGTTCTCTCCTTTATTAAAACCATTGATGTGAATCCCGCAAGGAGGCCGTGCGGGTGGCGCAATCTGGCAATCAAGGGCGAGCGCGTCAAGAGCAAACCCCATAAAGGCGAGCGTCCAAATGATTGAAAAATGGCTGAATTCTGGTTTTAACGGGTTTCGGTGGGCGCCCATCCCTCTAGTTTTCGGGTTTTTAACTTGAGACAGAGGGGGGTCATAAGTCATGCTCCGACGTCAGTTAAGGAGCCACAAGCGATGATCGTTCATAGCCTGATATCAACAATTGCCCTGATGCAATCTGCCGCGCCTGACCAATGGCTCGATCAAGCGCGAAACCCGGCGACACAAGGGCCGATCTATTCATATGTCATGAATTATGAAGAGGGGGAGATCAAAGCAGCTGGAAGGGTTGATCCGTCGAAGCGGGTAGGTCAGCGCATTATTGTTAGTAGCCCGCCAGAAGAAACGTGGACGGATGACTTTCGCTCGGAAATATCTTCAATGGAAGATGACGCTGCGGACATTTGGTGTGCAGAATTTTCAGAAGCGATTCCGGTAAATGCAAAATTAGACCGCCAAGATGACACCAGTGCGACATATAGTTTCAAACCAGTGCCAGATCCTGATGATAAGGATGATGCAAAATTCATGAAACATATTTCAGGCTCGGTCACTATTGCCAAGGAAGACGGGGCGATCTTACACTTTTCGATGACAGCGCCAAAACCATTCAAGCCGGTGATGATTGCTAAAATACAAAATTTCGACCTAGCAGCGACCTGCGCAAGGGCGCCAGATGGGCGCACCTATATTGCCGACATGCGCATTAATATTAAGGGCAAAGCGATGATGCAAAAATTCGAAGAAAGTATGCATCAGACAATTAGCGATTTGGTCGTAGTCGAGTAGCGGGCTTTTATCGCCGGGGGGGCTTGTTTTAAATTAGCTCTAGAGCATTTCCGAGGTGCTCTGGTTCATTTCTTTATGTTTAGAGAAGTTTAATGAAGGATATACAGCAAGATACTGACTCAAATTTCCTCGGAATTGCTCTAGCTGACGCGCTTCACATCAATGCCTTGCTCGCGGACTTTGCGATAGAGGGTCGAGCGGCCGATGCCAAGACGCCGAGCGACCTCTGACATTTGGCCATTATAGGTATCAATGGCCAACTCAATCAGGTCGCGTTCGACATCACCCAAAGAACGCAAATGACCTTCATGGTCAAAAACGGATAAATCCGGTTCTTCATCTGCGCCAGCTTCATCGTCGCCAAAGTCATCATTGGTCGGATCAAGATTGGTGAACTCATCGACTAATACCGGGGGACCAGAGTGGACCCCAGCGGCTTCAAATTCTGTTGCCAGAAACGGGAAGTCATCGCTGCTAAGGTATGCGCCTTCACATAAGACAACCGCACGAAAAATTGCATTTTCAAGCTGGCGGACGTTACCGGGCCAAGGGTTGACGGTTAGAACTGCCATCACTTCATGGCGAACACCTTGAACATGACGACTTTCTTCAGCGTTATAGCGTTGAATGAAATGATTGATCAGGGCGGGTACATCATCTTTGCGGTCACGCAAAGGCGGAACTTCGACCGGGAATACATTTAAGCGGTAGAACAGATCTTCGCGAAACCCGCCTTTTTTAACTTCTTCAGCCAAGTCACGATTGGTCGCAGAAATGACCCGCACATCGACTTTGACAGAGGCTTTGCCCCCGACCGGATCAACTTCGCCTTCTTGCAGTGCCCGGAGTAATTTGACTTGTGCTTCAAGTGGCAATTCACCAACCTCGTCGAGGAATAATGTGCCGCCATTGGCTTCTTGGAACTTGCCCATATGTTTGCCAATAGCGCCGGTGAACGAGCCTTTTTCGTGACCAAATAGGGTGCTCTCAACCAGGTTTGCCGGGATCGCACCGCAGTTAACTGTGATAAAAGGTTTGCCGGCGCGGTCGGATGAGCCTTGAATCGCTCTGGCGACCATTTCTTTGCCGACACCGCTTTCGCCGGTGATCAAAATTGGAATAGAGGATTTTGCAGCGCGTTCGCCGATTTTTATCACCCGGCCAAGGGCAGCACTGCCGCCGACAAGATCGCCAAAACCCATGGCATTGGTTTTTTTGCGTTGCAGTCTTGAGACTTCGCTTTTCAAATTGGTCAGGTTGAGCGCGTTGTTGATCGAAACAATGACGCGTTCAGGTGAGGCGGGTTTGATGAAGAAATCAGAAG
>JAZGEB010000019.1:0-2292 GCA_036478515.1 Parvularculaceae bacterium
AACCCGCCGTGCCGACATTAACCGCCGCCTTGATGAATAAAGGCACCGCCAATAAGGCCACGGCCGAGCTGGAAGATGCGATTAAATCCCTCGGCTCGGAAGTGTCGATATTCTCCAACACCAGCGGCACCTTCGTCACCGGCAGTACGCTGGCCCGCAACTTCGACGCAACCATCGCCTTGGCTCAAGAAATGCTGCTCGAGCCGCGATGGGATACGCAAGAATTTGATATTTTAATGCTCGATGCTACCAATACAATTGATCAAAACGCCGCCAACCCAAGCGCCATCGCCAATCGCGAATTAGCGCAAATCATGTATCCAGCTGATAATATCTATTCTGTCACTGGCTATGGCGCAAAAGACAAACTCAGCACTGTAACACTCGACGACTTAAAAGCATTCTATGCGGATAATTTCACCCCCGTCGGTGCGAAATTCAGGGTGGTTGGCGATATCTCCCCGAAAAAAGCCAAGCAGGCGCTTGGTGCCCTTACAAAAACTTGGGTTGGCGATGCAAATCCGGCGCTAGAAATTCCGTTTGCGCCAACGCCGACTGGCTCAAAAGTCTACTTCTATGATATCCCCGGAGCCAAACAATCCGTCTTCCGGCTCGGCCGCCCTGCCCTTGCCGCAACCGATGATGATTTTTTCAAAGCGCAAGCGATGAATTATCTGCTCGGCGATATTTACACCTCAAAACTTAACACCGAATTGCGAGTCAATAAAGGCTACACCTACGGCATTGGGTCGGGCTTTACCGGCGGCGAAGACCGTGGCCGGTTTAGAGTATTCACCAGTGTGCGGACTAATGTGACCTTAGAATCGGCGCAACTGATCAAGGACATCCTCACCTCATATGGCCCGGATTTTACGCAAGATGACCTCACCACCATGAAAAGTGCGCTGATCAAAGGCCAAGCGCTGGCGACAGAAACGCTATCAGCCAAGCTTGGCATGATCGGAGAGATCAGCGCTTTTGGCTATGGCGATGATTTCAAGGCCAAAAATGCCGCTGCCATCGGCGCCATGACCCTCGACGAGTTTAAAGCCTTAACGGGAGAATATCTGCGCCCGGACGAAATGCATTATGTCATTGTCGGAGATGCCAAAACCCAAAGCAAACGGATGAAAGACCTCGGCTTTGGCAAACCGGTGATGCTGGAGGCGAAATAAAAACCCTTCATCCTCAACACCAACACCGTCATCCCGGGCCTGACCCGGGATCTCATGAGGCGAATACTATACGCCACTTCAAAAGATCCCGGATCAAAGCCCGGGATGACATTGTGAGGAGGCCGTACCGACCTCACTTTTGCGCTGCGTGAAACTCACGCTCAAAGTCGCCAAACTTTCCAGCAGCAATGGCCTCTCGCATCCCGGCCATTAATTGCTGATAATAGCTCAAATTATGCCATGTCAGCAGCATCGGCCCGAGATATTCCCCGGCCTTGAACAGATGATTTAGATAGGCTTTGGAATATTGCGACGAGGCCGGACAATCTGAGCACGCATCTATTGGGGTTTCATCATCCGCAAATCTGGCGTTTTTAATATTGATCGGGCCATTTTTCGTCCAAGCCTGACCATGACGGCCAGACCGGGTCGGCAACACGCAATCAAACATATCAATGCCCCGGGCGACCGCACCAACCAAGTCAGAAGGTTTACCGACCCCCATCAAATAGCGCGGTTTGGTAGCGTCCATATGCGGGGTGGTGAATTCCAGCACACGGAACATTTCTGCCTGCCCCTCACCGACGGCTAAACCGCCAACAGAATAGCCCGGAAAGTCAAGCTCCAGCAGCGCGTCAAGAGAGCGTCGACGCAAATCTTCAAAAGTCGAACCTTGGACAATCCCGAACAAAGCTTGATGCCCCCCGGCCATATCCGCAAAAGCAGCTTTTGAGCGTTTAGCCCAACGAACAGACAGCTCCAAGCTGTCGCGCGCGCCATCTTGCGTAATCGGAAATGGTGGGCATTCATCAAGCTGCATTTGAATATCGGCGCCCAGCAAGCATTGAATTTCAATTGAACGCTCCGGCGTCAGCTCATGTTTCGAGCCATCAATATGCGATTGAAAAGTCACGCCTTTCTCAGTCATTTTGCGCAATTGCGACAATGACATCACTTGAAAGCCACCCGAATCAGTCAGGATCGGCCTGTCCCAGCGCATGAATTTATGCAAGCCCCCAAGCCGGGCAATGCGTTCTGCTGTCGGCCGCAGCATCAGATGATATGTATTGCCAAGGCAAATTTCAGCGCCAGTTTGCGCGACATGCTCCGGGTGCAT
>JAZGEB010000020.1:0-4806 GCA_036478515.1 Parvularculaceae bacterium
GTTCCCGGATTAAGGTCTTTTTCCAAAGTTTCTCTACCCTGCTCGCCGCAAAAATTCAAACCCTCAATCACCTCGCGCACTGGTTTTGCCCGTAAACGGCCGGTATGGCCAAAATTTAACTGCTACAAGCTAGGCGATTCGCCACGCTGGTTTTTTTGTGTTAGTCTGATTTAGACGGCCATACTTGCTATGTTGTGTTTGCAGGGGGTAGGAGAGCTGCCTCTCGCGTGCGGTCAGGAGAAGACGAGCCTGCCCCGCACGCAGGAGTGGCGATCATTTTTCCAAGCCGGCCAATTTCTCAGCTTCAGCCTTTTCATCTCGATAAAATGTATAGGAAATCGTTACCGTAACGACGTCATCCAAAGCTTTATCGTGCACAATTTCCGGGTCGATGAAATAAGTCATCGGCATCTCCATCGTCTCCCCCGGGGCAAGAATTTGCTCGGTGAAGCAAAAGCACTGGATTTTGCGGAAATATTCCCCGGCTTTGGCCGGTTGCACATTATAGGTGGCGCTGCCGATAATCGGCACAGTCGATAGATTTGTCGCGGTGTAAAAGGCAAGGCCGGTCTCGCCAATATGCAAGCTTTGGCTGATTTGAGCCGGCTTAAACGCCCATGGTAAATTATTGGCCGTTGTCGCGTCGAAGCGGATGGTAATTTTTCGATCCAGAACGGTGCCCGGCGCAAAATCAGCGCGTTTGGTCGTGCCATCAAAGCCGGTGACCTGACAAAACAAGCGATAGAGTGGCACCGAGGCAAATGACAGGCCCAGCATCGCGACCGCCACGGCCATTATCGTCAACGCTGTTTTGCGATTTTGCACGTTTGTTCCGCCGGTTAATTTTGCGCAGGATCTGTCAGCAGCGGCGGCGGTGCTAATTCCTGCGCCAGGTTCGCCTTGGCGTTTTGTTGCAGCCGCGTCATCGTGATGCCGTAGACCAAGACCATGAAAACGACGACCATCGCCGCAATCGCACGGTTACGTTTTTTGCGCTGTTTCAACTCTTCTTCCGTGGGCTGATAAAACCCACCTGTCGGAATAGCCTCCCGGCCCAGATCAAGGCCATGATCCATATCGGATTGTTCTTGGTTGTGCTCAGCCATGTAACCCACTCAAATGTTCTGCCATCAAGGCTGCGAAGATGATAAATAAATAGAGAATTGAAAAGCCAAATAATTGCTTGGCCGCCTGGTCTGTGGCGGCCCCCGCCGGTGCTTTGTGCAAGCGCCACGCATCAATGGTAAACTTTGCCCCAAGCCCAGCTGCAATAAGGCCATAAGGCCAATTGCCAAGACCGGTCACGACTGGCGCAAATGAGATCAACACCAAAAGGGCGGTATAGACAAGGATCTGATTTTTAGTGCTTTTCTCCCCGGCGACATTCGGCATCATCGGGATACCAGCTTTTTCATAATCGCCCTTTTTGTACAGCGCCAAGGCCCAAAAATGCGGCGGCGTCCAGAGCAAAATAATGGCGAATAATATCCACGCATCAAGCGGCGCTGACCCGGTGACCGCAGCCCAACCAACAACTGGCGGGAGCGCCCCCGCCGCGCCGCCAATGACGATGTTCTGCGGCGTCGAGCGTTTGAGGTAAATCGAATAGATCACCGCATAAAAGATAATTGTAAACCCAAGCAACGCCCCGGCGACATAATTTGACGCAAGGATTAACGTCACCACCGAAAAGGCTGATAAAGCCAACCCGAAACCAAGCGCGCTATCGGGCGTTACCCGGCCAGCGGGGATCGGCCGGTTTTTGGTCCGCTCCATCACCGCATCAATATCAGCATCGACCCACATGTTAAGCGCCCCGGAGGCCCCCGCCCCAACTGCGATCGCCAAAAGGGATATTAACGCCAAAGGCCAACTTGGCACGGCACCGGGCGCCACAATGATGCCGACAAAGGCGGTAAATACCACCAGTGACATCACGCGGGGTTTTAGTAGCGCGGCATAATCACGCGGATCAGCGGTGCTCAGGCGTGTTGAGTTTTGAACGTCAGACATGCCCTCGCCATAAGCGCTCGCCCTGCTTTAGGCAAGCAAAGAACAAGCGAGAGGACAAGATGGCAGCCTTGCCTAAAGGCGGTGATTTTGCCGGTTTTCGACAAAAATTGACTTGGATCAATTTTGCACTTGCAATTCATTCGCATAAGTTACTATCTCTTGGAATATATGCGACGGCTGGAGACATGACCTAATGCGGTTGGACCACCTGCCTATCGGGCAACAGGCGAAAATAACAGCGATTGACGATGCGCCAATGGCGATGATGGTGAAACTGCGCGAAATTGGTTTCGCTGAGGATGATTTAGTCAAAATCGTCCATCTTGGTCCGATCAACAAAACCCCGCTTTGCATTCAGCTCAACCAAACACTGGTGGCGCTGCGCCGGGCTGAAGCCGCAATGATCCGTGTGGACCCGCTTTCATGAGTGTTACAGAATTAGCAAAGCCCGTTGCCGGCCGACCCGCCCCTTTTCGCATTGCGCTGGTTGGCGCGCCCAATTGCGGTAAAAGCACTCTTTTTAATGGCCTCACAGGTGGCCGAGCGAAGGTGGCTAATTTTCCGGGGGCCACAGTTGAAACCAGAGCTGGGAAATTCACCACCCAATCAGGCCATATCGTAGAATTGCTCGATTTACCCGGCTTTTATGGCATGTCGCCAAGGTCGCGCGATGAAGTGATCGCCCTGGACATGGTCAAAGGCACCGATGGCGCGGCGCCAGATTTGCTCCTTGTGCTGATTGATGCAGCCAATTTACGCACGCATTTACATTCAGTATTGCAACTTAAGTCGTTTG
Organism: Parvularculaceae bacterium; assembly: GCA_036478515.1. Lineage (GTDB taxonomy): Bacteria > Pseudomonadota > Alphaproteobacteria > Caulobacterales > Parvularculaceae > CALLVA01. The sequence continues at coordinate 2,810 of JAZGEB010000020.1, forward strand.
GCATTCAGCTGATCATCTCTTTAAATATGATTGATTTAGCACGGCGCGACGGCTTGAAACTGGACATTGGTGCTCTCGAACGCGAACTTGGTGTGCCCGTCGTTACCTCGCAAGCAACGCGCAAGGCGGGACGAGAAGCCGTGAGCGCCAAACTTGATGCGATCCTGAACGAAGGTTTGGAACGACGTGCTATGCCCGTTGAAAAACCGCAATCGCGGCCGGTCAAGGAGTTACAAGCCGCGGCCAGAGCGATCATCAAAAAGACTGTGTTAGCGGAACCGATTTTCAATCAACTAACCCGAAAAATTGACCAAGTCGTGCTGAACCCAGTGGCCGGTCCTTTGATCCTGATCGGTATTTTGCTTTTTATGTTTCAAGCCGTGTTCGCTTGGGCATCCTTGCCGATGGACTTGATCGAAGCAGGGATTTCTGGCCTCGGCAATATGGTATCTGGATTTTTGCCAGATGGGTGGCTGCGCAGTCTGATCGTCGATGGCATCATTGCCGGGGTTGGCAGTGTGCTCGTATTCCTACCACAGATCATAATTTTGTTCGCGTTCATTTTGCTGCTCGAAGCTTCGGGCTATATGGCCAGGGCTGCTTTCATGATGGATGAGTTGATGGCTCGGGTCGGCCTCAGCGGCCGGGCGTTCATTCCCCTGCTGTCAAGTTTTGCTTGCGCGATACCGGGGATCATGGCCGCCCGGGTCGTCGAGAATGAACGCGACCGGCTGACCACGATGTTAATCGCCCCCCTGATGACCTGCTCGGCGCGGCTGCCGGTTTATACTTTGATCATCGCGGCATTTATACCGCGCCAATCGGTCGGCTTTATGAACTTACAAGGGATCGTGATGTTCGCGCTTTATATGGTCGGCGTGGTTAGCGCGATTATTGTTGCCTTCGTCTTAAAACGGACCCTGACCAAAGGCCAACCTCAACCCTTGATGATGGAACTGCCCAGCTACAAAATGCCCAATGCTCGGGATTTTTTCATTGGGCTATGGGTCCGCATTTCCGCGTTTTTAAAACGGGCTGGAACGATTATTCTGGGTACGTCAATCGCGCTGTGGTTTTTGGTTAGCTATCCGTCCTCTGCTACTGCCTTGAAAGATAGTTTTGCTGGGCGGATCGGGAGTGTGCTCGAAGTTATTCTAGCGCCAATAGGCTTCAATCTTGAAATCGCCATCGCCCTGGTCCCCGGCATGGCCGCTAGAGAAGTCGCTGTCGGCGCTCTTGGAACGGTCTATGCGGTGCAAGGCGGCGAGGAAAATGTCGAGGGGCTGGCCAGTGTCTTACAATCTGCGTGGTCGTTGCCCACCGCGCTCGCCTTCCTTGCTTGGTATGTCTTCGCACCGCAATGCTTTGCCACACTCGCGACCATTCGGCGCGAAAGCAATTCATGGAAATGGACGGCATTTTCGTTCACCTATCTCATCGCCCTCGCCTATATCGCCGCCGGGGTGACATATCATGTAGCCAGATGGGCGCTTTAGTCTATCGAGACCGTCGCCGTCGCCATAAAAAACCCCGGCCTTTGTCAGCCGGGGTTATTGTAATCTAAATGGTCCGTATCTGCCCTATTTCATCTTTGGCAGCTCGTTGAACTGGTGGAACGGCGGTGGGCTTGGCAATGTCCATTCCAATGTTGTTGCGCCTTCGCCCCATGGGTTGCCATGGCCGTTGGCATCAACGGTGGCTTTGCGCCGGCGCAAGAAGGCGTCGGCCATGCAGATCAAGAAGATCGCCATACCGACAAGCATGATTGCATACCCCCAAGTCGAAACTTTGTTCCAGAGGGCAAACGCATCTGGGTAATCAATATAACGACGCGGCATGCCTTGCAGGCCGAGGAAATGCTGCGGGAAGAAAATCAAATTGACCCCGATAAACATCACCCAGAAATGCAGCGCGCCCAAAATTTCCGAATATTTAATGCCGAACATTTTTTCAAACCAGTAATACCAGCCCGCAAAAATCGAGAACACCGCCCCGAG
>JAZGEB010000021.1:0-2851 GCA_036478515.1 Parvularculaceae bacterium
CCGTTTCCAACCCGCTAGACCACGGGCTTGCTATTACCGGCACAGTATAGCCGCTTTTTGTTGCAATGCAAAAAGTAAGCGCTAAATCGCTTAATGAAGGGTTAAAGCGGGCCGTTAAAAGTGCTGGCTAATGGCCGCCGCCAGCTCTTTTGGCGCAAGATCATCAAGCAGCGCCACCTGCGCGACCCCCGCAGCATCGATTACATAAAACATGCTTTGATGCGACATTGTATAGGCTAAAGCGCTGTCCGGGGTCGGCACTTTCGTCACCGAAACCCGCATATTGGTCCAAGCTGTCGTCGCTTGAGCCAATGTCCCGTTCAGCCCGGTTATGCGCGGATCGAAGGCCAGATGGGCTTTCAATATCTCCGGCGTATCACGCTCGGGGTCAACGGTGATGAACAGGGCCTGAATTTTCCCCGCATCCTTGCCCAGCGCATCCAGTGTCGCCGACATTTTGCCCAAAGCAGCGGGGCAGACATCTGGACAACTCGCAAAGCCAAAATAGATCAGCATTGACTGGCCGCGATAAGTCTCATCCGAAACCTGATTGCCATCCATATCGATGAGATCAAAATCTGCCTTGAACGCCTCCGAGAGCTCGATTATGCCAGCTTGGGGCAAAGCCGGTCCGCGCGAACATCCCACCAAGGCAAGCCCTGTAAAAATGGTAAGTAAACTGAAAAAAAGCTGGCGCATGTGGATATCCATCTGTTTCATTGTCTTTAAGACAGAAGACCGGAGAAATAAACCCACCTATGGCCAGACTTGGACGCTCCATCAGGCCGGCCTATAGCCGCCGCCCAATTAGCACCCATACGCTGATCCAGCTGCGCTGGTTGGCTGTCTTTGGTCAGAGCATGACCATGTTGTTCGTTCAATATGGCCTTGGCTTTGCCCTCCCATTGGGCTGGTGCTTTACCGCTGTTGCTGCAAGCATTTGGCTAAATTTGACAATCATGCTGCGCTACAAGTCTCATCAGGAACCGTCGACCTTAAGCTCAACCCTCCAATTGGGCTTCGATATAAGTCAGCTTTCGGCCTTATTATTTTTAACCGGCGGCCTTGCAAACCCGTTCTCGTTTCTCCTGTTAATGCCAACCACGGCGGCGTTTGTGACGCTGCCAAACCGCACCGGTGTACCGCTCTTACTATTCTCATTAGCAATCATCTCGCTACTGACCTTTTATCACTTGCCGCTGCCATGGCATCAAGGACAAATCTTGACCCTGCCGCCAACATATCTGCTCGGGAGTTGGGTCGCTCTTGGGATTGGTATCGTGTTTGCTGGGGTTTATGCCCGACGCGTCGCTTTTGAGTATGAGCAAATTGCCTCGGCGCTTGCCACGACCCAAAAAATTCTCGCTCAAGAAGAAATGTTCGCCGCCCTTGGCAGCCTTGCCGCCGCTGCGGCCCATGAACTTGGTACACCGCTCTCCACTATTCAGCTCGCAGCGCGCGAGTTAGCAGATGATCTGCCAGATGGCACGGCCAAAGATGATACCAAACTTATCCTGAATGAGACCAAGCGGTGCCGCGATATTCTAGCCCAATTATCCGCCCCAAAGGATGCCGAAACGGGTCACAGCGTGACCTCGCTGCCGACACTGCTGGAGGAAATTATTGCGCCTTGCAGGGCGGCCCGGGCGGTCCCGATTACGGTCAGTTTTACGGGCGAGCAAGCCGACAAAGCCCCGGCCATGCCACTCCTGCGCAAGCCGGAAATGATCTATGGTTTGCGCGCGATCATCGACAATGCAGTCAAATTTACCCGGACACGCGTGACAGTGGAGTGCCACATGAGCGCCGCCGCCATCACCCTCATCATTCTTGATGATGGTCGCGGCTTCAGCCCCGATATATTGACCCGCCTAGGCTCAGCAACAATCGCGAAGACCAGCGCCTCGGTCAGGACTACGCCTCATGCCGGGTTGGGTCTCGGTTTCTTCATTGCCAAAAATCTACTCGAGCGGACCAAAGCCAAATTACGCTTCGGCAACCGGCCACGCAGCACCGGGGAAACCAATGACCCCCTGACCCCGGTCACCCCGCCAGGGGCGTGGGTAAGTATCAGTTGGCGTCTTGCCGATCTAGCTGTCCTACCTATATAATAAATGAATAGAGGTCCCCCATATGGATATTGAAGAAAAACACCAACCTTCAACACCAGCCCTGCCGGTATTGCCGGCCGATGCGAGCTTGTTAATTGTCGAAGACGACGCCAATTTTCGTAACCGATTGGCCCGGGCAATGGAAAAACGCGGGTTTCAAGTCATGACCGCCGCTGGGGTGAGCGAAGCCCGAATGATCATGCGTCAAACCCCACCTGCTTTTGCGGTTGTTGATTTGCGGTTGAACGATGGCGATGGCCTCAATGTTGTCAACGACCTGCATGATTTACGCGAAGATTGCAAAGCGCTGATTCTAACCGGCTATGGCAATATCGCCACCGCTGTCGCGGCGGTTAAAGCCGGCGCGATCGATTATCTCGCCAAACCAGCCGATGCCTATGACATTGAAAAGGCGCTCCTCACTCCGGATGGCGCGATGCCGCCGCCGCCGGAAAACCCGATGTCCGCAGACCGGGTTAGATGGGAACACATTCAGCGGGTGTATGAATTATGTGGCCATAATGTTTCTGAAACCGCGCGCCGCCTCGGTATGCACCGGCGAACGTTGCAACGCATATTGGCCAAGCGGGCCCCACAATAACAATTGAATTTGAAAGTGGCGGCATCCAAGCGAAGCTCAGTATCGGGGGAGAGAGTGAACTTCAGCGCGTCAGCACTTTTCGGACACCGCCATAGGAGAACCTAAGGCGCTATGCTGTTTGTGACAAGGAAAAGCTGCG
>JAZGEB010000022.1:0-20331 GCA_036478515.1 Parvularculaceae bacterium
GTTAGCGGCGATGGACCCCGGCCTACGCCGGGGAGACGGGATTTGGAATTGAGGGATTTGGTTTTGGGCGGGAGGATTGACCCCTCACCCAAATTTTAAGAAAAATTTGTGCCTCTCCCACGGGAGAGGAAAAGGGGTAGGAGAGGAAAAGAACAGATCGCCTCTCCTTTGGGAGAGGCCAGCGAAGCCCTTCGCGAGCGGGTGAGGGGTCGAGAAAAGTCATCTCGTACCGTCCGCTCCCCACGGGTAGACCCCCATAGATAGTGAGGTAGTAAGTACTTACTAACTTATTCGGAAGGAAGGGGATTGGATCCTGAAATAAACTCAAGATGACGGTCGCTGGTCTCTCGCTGTGTCGTCCCGGGCGAAGACCCGGGATCTGACATTCGGGTCTCAGGTCCCGGCTCGCCTAGCGGCGTCCGGGAAGACACAATTGCTTCCGTCGAGAAATTATTCCTCCCCCATGAAGAATGGGGGAGGAATAAACAGCCGAGCCATCTTCTATCGGCAAGATAGCGAGGGATCAGAAGGGTGGATTAAGCCATCGGCGCAATCCACCAACCCAATGGGTCATTGGTTTGTCCCGACCCAAACCAATCGCTCACCGGCGCAATTCCGCCATGGCGCCGTCGATCCCGGCGAGGGTCAGGGGGAACATGTTGTCTTTAAACAGCTCACGGAGCATCTGCGTGGAATGGGTATATTGCCAAATCTCTTCTTTCATTGGATTTAGCCAGATAGTGCGTTCATAAACATCAAGCAGGCGTTGCAGCCATAGGGCGCCGGGTTCCTTGTTAAAATATTCAACCGAGCCGCCGGGCACTGTGATTTCATATGGTGACATTGAGGCATCGCCGACGAAGATAACTTTATAATCGCTGCCATAGGTATGGAGTATATCCCAAGTCGACATTTTGTCCGTCCAGCGCCGGGAATTATCTTTCCAAACATAATCATACAGGCAGTTATGAAAGTAGAAATATTCCATATGTTTGAATTCCGAGCGCGCCGCTGAGAATAATTCTTCCATGGTTTTGATATAAGGGTCCATCGAGCCACCAATATCAAAAAAGATCAGGACCTTAATCATATTACGCCGTTCCGGCCGCATCTGAATATCAAGATAACCAGACCGAGCGGTCGCATCGATTGTGCCGTTGAGGTCAAACTCATCGGGCACGCCCTTGCGGGCGAATTGACGAAGCTTGCGCAAGGCAACTTTGATGTTGCGTGTGCCCAGCTCAACGCTGTCATCGAGATTTTTATAGGCGCGTTTTTCCCAGACCTTCACCGCGCGTTTATGGGTGCTCTTGCCACCGATGCGCACGCCTTCGGGGTTATATCCGCCATGGCCATAGGGCGAGGTGCCGCCGGTGCCGACCCATTTATTGCCGCCCTCATGACGCTTTTCTTGTTCTTTGAGGCGTTTTTCGAGGGTCTCCATCAGCTTGTCCCAGCCGCCCAGCGCTTCGATCTCGGCTTTCTCTTCTTCGCTGAGATATTTTTGCGTTAACTGGCGTAGCCAATCTTCGGGAATCTCGCCTTCTGGGATCAAGCCCTCCTCAAGACGTTCGAGGCCTTTGAAGGTCTCGCCAAACACAAGATCGAATTTGTCGAGGTGGCGCTCGTCTTTGACCAAAGTCGCGCGCGACAGATAGTAAAAATTCTCAACCTTGCGATCGGCCAAGTCCGCCGCCATCGCCTCCATCAAGGTGAGATATTCGCGCAAGGAGACCGGCAGGCCGGCGTCTTTTAAATGATGAAAAAATTGAGTAAACATGGGGGCCAGCATAGCGTGTCTGGCGGGGTCGACAAGAGCATGGACGCGACGGGGCTGCTTATAAAGCCCGGGCGATCCGAACTGTTTTTTTATCTAAACCGCCGCCCGTGATGAGAAATGTTTCGGCAGTGGCCTTGGTTCTGCGGCTAAGATCATCGCCAACTGGGGTGATGGTTAGGCCCATGGTGATGGCGACAGCAAAGCCTAAAATGGCATTTCCAAAAAGAGTAGGGCGGTTGGTCATGTTGTTGTTCTCCTGTCATTATATTGGACAAAAAAGCCAAGACGCGCAGTGACGGGCATCACAGGTTGAGCGATAAAAAAAACGCTGCCCGGCCATGAAAGGCGGGGCAGCGCGGTGCTGGTATTATGGTAAATATTAGCTTACCGGTCGTCTGGGTTGGTCACACCGTCAATCTCTTGCAAGCCCTGTTCGAGGGTTTTGCCAAATTGCTCGCGCTGTTCATCCCCAATGCCGGGTTGACCGGCTGGGCCAAGACCGCCTTGGTCTCCTTGTAAATCCTCGATTGAGGGAGCCGACATGGTGACGCCATCTTCAGGCGCTTCTTCTTCCTCTTCTTCCTCAGTGCTTGGGCGTGGCAAGCCGCCAGGAAGACAATTTGAACCACCGATGGCTGGGTCAGAAACCGGGCCAGAAGGTTGGTCTTCGCAATCCGGGGGTAAGGTGTCTTCTGGGGTATTCTTCTCGCCTTTTTTACGGGCGACGAAATCATCGACGGTTTTTTTTGCTTCTGGTTCAAGACCTGCCTCGCCAGAACCATCACCGACATTCTCCGTCGATCCTTCGTCACCGGTGTCATCGTCACCAGAATCGCCGCTATCGTCGCTACTGTCGTCGCCGCTATCGTCACTGCTGTCGTCTTCATTGCTATCATCATTGTCATTATCGTCATCATCTTCATCTTCATTATCATCATTGCTGTTAGATGAAGTGCCAGACGAATTTCCGGATGATGAGCCATTGCTGGAGCCATTATTATTGTTTGACTGATTTCCTTGGGCATCCTGCTCTGCAGCGTAGCTTTCAGTTTCAGTGAATGTCATCGATCCTTCTGTCTCAGCGACAGTGTGGTTGGGGCCAGATGCTGCAACAGTGACTTCTTCAATTGTACCGTCCTCCCCAACACGCGTATAAGTGACACTGCCATCCATATTGCGCTGCGCCGGTGACCCGTCAGGATTTGTCCGAGGCGTTTGCTGGCCATTGGACAGTGTATAAGTCGGTGTCCCATCACTCGCAGTAGATGGTGCGGCATAAGTTGATGTTGATCCGTTCGCACTCGTATGATCGGTGCCATTGGTCGCTGGGTTGACCGAGGTGGCCGCGCCATCGCTATAGATGACACCCCCTCGACCATCGGGTCTACCAGACACACCGCCGCCAGGTTTAACGGGAACCTGATCGCCATTTGGCAGGACAAAGACTTCCTGCCCTTGGTCGGTGGTCGTCTGTGTTACACCGCCTGAGTCTTGATAGACTTCTTGCGTTGTTAGACTGCCATCGGGGTTTTCGGTGGTGGTTTCATTTGGACCAGTGGCGCGGATGGTGGATTGTTGTGTTTCACCATTTTCGTTAACCCGGGTATAGGTGACGCTGCCATCTGGATTGCGTTGTGGACGGCTCCCGTCGGGGTTTCTCCCCGGCACTTGTTGGCCATTGGACAAGGTATAGGTTTCTTGGCCACCATCGCTTGTTGATGGTGAGGCATAGCCTGACGTAGTGCCATCGGGGTGTGTTCTTGTTGTTTCATTGGTAGACGGATTAACACCAACTGTTGATCCATCAGTATAATCAACGCCGCCACTATCATTTGGGGTACCGGTTACGCCTTTACGCGGAGAGACCGGGACAACATCGCCATTGCCGAGCCGATACACAGCGCTGCCATCGGATGCCGTGCTACGTTCTGCTGGTGGCCTAGCCGGTTGAGCGGGCGTTGAGCTCGTTCCTGCGTCTTGAGGCCGTTGTTGTGGCGCTGAAGACGTCGCACCACCAGTGCCGTCACTGCCGCCAGAAATGCGCGGGACATCGACCACACCATCAGACCGGTGAAAGGGCGTTTGGGTCTGGCCGTTGCTCCCAGTTGAGCCGGGTCGCGTGGGCCGCATGCTTGGCCGCTTTGGCGTTCTTATGGCCGATGGTACCGAAGCGAGGAGTTTGCCTTCACGATAAATATCAGTAGTGCCTTTTGGCCCCACTTTGACCAATGTTCCATCAGGGAACTTGATGCTGCTATCAGGCAAAGGCTTGCCGGTGTTTCCAGTTTTATCTTTTTGTGGAACTTGAGCACCATTGCTGAGTGTGTAGGTGGCTTCGCCTTCGCTAGTCTGCGTTTTCTTCGGCGCTTGCGCCATTGATGTGGATGATAGGCACAGGCAGAATGCTGCCGTTGCCATAAGAGTAATTTTTTTTGAAGTTCGGTTTTTTTCATAAGTCATTGGAATATCCTCCCCGATATTACACTTACCTAGTAGGGTATATGCTCTACTACCTCGGTATGTTAGGGCCGGATATATTTTTGGGTGTGACCAATATCACTTGTATGGTTTGTTTTTTCTAGTGCGGTAATTTGCTCGCCAATTAGCGGCGCTTCTTCTTTTTGCCTTTGCCGACGCCTTTGCCGAGATTTTTGCCTTGTTTCTTGCCAGCCCCGGTTTTCGGGCCGACCGCTTTTACTTTGCTCTTGGGCTTATGCTTCTTGCCCTTTGGGCGACGCTCGAAGCTGGCGCCTTTGCGGTTTAGTTTTTCTTTTGGAATGGTAATACCGGTTATCGGCTCGCTGAGCATTTCAAAGAGTAATCCGCCTTGCAATGGTGTGACTTCGAGCAGTTTGACTTGCACGGGTTGGGTCAGGCGGTAAACCGCGCCGGTGCTTTCACCAACCAGCATATGCAGGCCGTCAATGTGGCGGAAATATTCTTGGCCCAAGCCGCGCATCGGGATGAAACCATCGGCACCGGTCTCTTTCAACGTGACAAAAAGACCGTGGCGGGTGACGCCAGAAATCCGCGCTTCGAATGTCGCGCCGACATGGCTTGAGAGGTGGGCGGCGAGAAACCGATCTGAGCTTTCGCGCTCGGCGGCCATGGAGCGGCGCTCAAGGTCAGAAATATCGCTGGCAGTGCTTTTCAAGCTCTTGGCTTCAAGGTCGGATTGACCATCCTTGCCAAGCTTACAAGCATGGACGAGGGCGCGGTGGACAGTTAAATCAGCATAGCGACGAATAGGCGATGTGAAATGGGCGTAGCGGCGCAAGTTCAGGCCGAAATGCCCGAGATTATCGGTGTCATAAATTGCTTGGCGCTGGGAGCGCAGCAACACTTGGGAGACAATCTCGACCTCGTCATTCTCAGCTGCCTGCTTCAATATCTGATTGAAATTTGCCGGTCGTAACGCTTGGCCTTTGGCTAGGGAATAACCAAGGCTCTCTACATAATCGCGCACGCCATCAAGTTTTTCCGGATCGGGTTCATCATGGACCCGGTAGATCAAGGTCAGCTTTTCCTGCTCCAGGGTTTCGGCGGCGCAGACATTGGCGAGGATCATAAATTCTTCGATCACTTTATGAGCATCGAACCGTTCTTTCAAAATAACGCCTGAGACCAGTCCTTTATCATTGAATTGAATGCGCCTTTCGGGCAGCTCCAACTCTAGCGGCGAACGTTTAACTCTGGCCTCGCGTACTGACTTATAGGCTCCCCAGACCGGTTCGATGACAGTTTTCATCAGCGGCTTGGTGCGATCATTCGGCGCGCCCTCGAAGCCGCTTTGCGCTTCTTCATAAGAAAGGCCAGCATGAGATTTCATCAGTCCCCGGAGAAACCGATGGGAGATTTTGTGGCCGTCGGCAGCGAAGATCATTTCGACCGCGAGGCAGGGGCGCTCCAGCCCTTGTTTTAGCGAGCATAAATCATTGGACAAGCGTTCGGGTAGCATCGGCACGACCTGATCGGGCAGATAAGTCGAGTTGCCACGCTTTAGCGCTTCTTGATCCAGCGCCGAGCCGTGGGGGACAAAATAGGAGACATCGGCGATCGCGACGATCACCCGCCAGCCGCCTTTGTTTTTGGTATTATCATCGGCAATGGCGAAAATCGCATCATCATGATCTTTGGCATCGGCCGGGTCGATGGTGACCAAAGGCAAGTCGCGTAAATCTTCGCGGGTGCCTAATTTTGGCAATTTTGCCGCGTCGGCCTCAGCCACAACCTCTTGCGGAAATTCAACCGGGATGTCATGCGCGGCTAGCGCGATCAGAGAATAGGCTGATGGATCGTCGACATTGCCGGCAATTTGTCTGATCCGGGCAAGCTTTGGACCATATCCTTTGGTCGGTTTTAATTCTGCCCACACCAGATCGCCATCCTTCGCGCCATGCTCATCGCCGCGTTCGATAATCAGATCGTTTCGTTCTTTGCGGCTGACCGGGTGCACCGCGCCGCCAATTTTTCGAGTTCGATAAACCCCGAGCATTCGATCAGCGCCCTGACCAATATGCTTGATCGGGGTCGTGAGATAGGTGCCGTCATTTTGCGCCGCTAAGCGCCCCAAAAACCGATCGCCAAGGCCAAGGGCAGGCCGGGTTTTGGCTGCCGCCTTGGCCGCCATCAAGATTTTGGGCGGTGCAAAGCTGTGATTCCAATTGGGCGGGTGGCAAATCAGGTCGCCCTCATCGTCGAGTTTGAGCACATCGAGAACCGCAACTGGCGGCAAGGCCCCAGCGGCGGTTACCTTCTTGCCAGCGGTGAGGTTCAACTCGCCATCCTGGTCCATTTGTTTGAGCAATTGGCGCAACTCGGTTCGGGTCTCGCCTTTGACTTTAAACGCGCGGGCAATTTCACGTCGCGTCACCGCAGCTTTTTTGCCATGGATTTGAGCGTGTTCAATATAGTCGCGAACTTCTTGGCGGGTCGGGAGTTGGGTCATGGGAAGGGATATAGGCGTGTTTGGGGGAAAGATCACCCCTTGATAAAGGGTCTATCACCATTGCGCCCAAGCTGGATGGGCGAAATGGTGATACATAGATTACTCGGCGGCAGTTGTTGTCTTGGCCTTCTTCTTGGCGGCTTTTTTCTTGGTCGTCTTTTTCTTGGCCTTTTTCTTTTTTGCTTTTTTCTTGGTCGCTTTTTTCTTCTTTTTTGGCCCCTTGGCATCCCGGACAGCGATGAGTTCTACTGCTTCATCCAACGTGATGCGCTCAACTTCCATTGTGTTGGGAAGTGTTGCGTTGGTTTTCATATGTTTGACATAAGGCCCATAGCGCCCTTCAAAGACGCCAACCGGTTCATCCGTATCGGGATGTTTGCCCAAGTCGCGCACAGGTGTTGCGGCTTGGCCACGGCCGCGGCCGGGATTGGCGCGCTTTTCTTCGATCAGGGTGACAGCGCGATTGAGGCCGATTTCCCAAACCTCTTCGACATTGGGTAGATTGGCGTATATCTTGCCATGCTTCACATAAGGCCCGAAGCGACCAATGGCAGCGTCAATGTTTTCGCCATCTTCCGGGTGCGCGCCGATAATACGGGGCAAGGTGAGCAACATCAGAGCTTTTTTCAAATCGACATCATTCGGGTTCCACCCCTTCGGGATCGAGCCGCGCTTTGGTTTGATGTCGTTTTCTTTATCTTCGTCACCCAGCTGCACATACGGCCCGAAGCGCCCTCCTTTCAGATGCACCTCGAGGGAGCTCTCCGGGTCAATGCCCAATATTTTGTCGCCGCCTTCTAGGTCATTGGCACCGTTTTTGGAAAGTTGCTTCGTGTGCTTACAATCAGGATAGCGCTCGCAGCCAATAAAGGCGCCAAAGCGACCAATTTTGAGCGACAACCGACCCTCTTCGCAAGTTGGGCATTGGCGCGGGTCGCTACCATCGCCTTTGTCGGGAAATATATGGGCGCCAAGGGATTCATTTAAAGCATCCAGCACTTGCGTGATGCGAAGTTCCTTGGTGCCATCAACTTTGGCACTAAAATCTTTCCAGAATGACGCGAGGAATTCTTGCCAATCTTGCTTGCCAGCAGAAATTTTATCGAGGGTCTGTTCCAGATTTGCGGTAAAATCATATTCGACATAACGCTCGAAGAAATTTTCCAAAAACGCGACGACGATCCGGCCTTTATCATCGGGAATGAACCGGTTTTTGTCCATCGTCACATAAGTGCGGTCCTGCAACACGGAGATGATCGAGGCATAAGTCGATGGTCGACCAATGCCAAGCTCTTCCAGTCGCTTGACCAGACTGGCCTCGGTAAAGCGAGGCGGGGGCTGGGTGAAATGTTGATCGGTTTTGGCATCGCTAATTTGCGTTGCGGCCCCGGCGCTGACTTTTGGCAGCCGAGCGCTCTTCTCATCATCGTCGCTGTCGTCTTTACTCTCCGTGTACAGCTTTAAAAAGCCATCAAATGTGATGACTGAGCCGGTGGCGCGCAGGCCGGTTTTATCGTCCGAGGACAGAATGTCGATGACCGTACTTTCAAGTCGGGCATTTTCCATTTGGCTCGATATCGCCCGTTTCCAGATCAGATCATAGAGCTTTCGCTGATCCTCTTCGAGGCTCAGAGATTTTGGTTCTTTGTTAAAATTGGTTGGTCGTACACATTCATGGGCTTCCTGCGCATTTTTAACCTTGGATTTATAAACCCGTGGTGCCGAGGGCACATAGTCGCCGCCAAAGGATGTGGTGATCGTTTCGCGCGCTTCGCTGATCGCTTCGGGGGCCATATCGATGCCGTCGGTCCGCATATAAGTAATGTGACCGGCTTCATAAAGTCGCTGCGCGGTTTGCATGGTGCGCCGGGCATTAAAGCCGAGCTTGCGTGACGCTTCTTGTTGCATGGTTGAGGTGGTGAAGGGCGGGGAGGGTTTGCGCTGGGTTGGTTTGGCCTGAACATCGGCGATCCGAAATGTCGCGTTATCGACCGTTTGCTTGGCTTCCAAGGCGTTCGCCTCATTGGCGAGGGAAAACTTGGTCAGTTTCTCGCCGCCTAATTTCACCAGCCGCGCGGTGAAAGGTTGTGAACCATCAGCGGATGCCGTCGCTTCCAGGGTCCAGTATTCTTCATTGATGAATTTTTCGATATCCATTTCGCGTTCACAAATCAGCCGCAACGCAACGGATTGAACCCGGCCGGCAGACCGCGAGCCGGGCAGTTTGCGCCACAACACCGGGGACAGGGTAAAGCCGACTAGATAATCGAGGGCGCGGCGGGCGAGATAAGCATCGACCAGGTCTTGATCGACATCGCGTGGATTGGCCATCGCCTCCAGGATCGCCGTTTTGGTGATCGCATTAAAGGCGACGCGCTTGACCGGTTTGCCGTTCAGAACTTTCTTATCGCGCAAGACTTCGAGCAAGTGCCATGAAATCGCCTCGCCCTCTCTGTCCGGGTCGGTCGCGAGGATCACACCATCTGAGTCGCGAACCAAATCGACGATTTCTTTGACCCGCTTCTTTGATTGGCTGTCAGTCTGCCAAATCATGGCGAACTTGTTTTCCGGATCAACCGAGCCGTCTTTTGACGGCAAATCCCGAATATGGCCGTAAGAGGCGAGAACTTTATAATCGCTTCCGAGATATTTATTGATGGTTTTCGCCTTGGCGGGCGATTCGACGATGACGACCTGCATTGGGTAATAATTCCCTGCCACGGCCATAGTTCTCCCCATGGGCTGGCATTGTTAAATCTAATCTTTCAATTTGCTATTAGAGCAGCGCCTTGTAATTGGCCACGGAAAATGATGGCTGTCTCGTTGCAAGTCAATCGGCGATCAGATTTATCTGCTCTTTGGCCCTCATACTTGACTGTTTTTATGCTCGACATGGTAGAAATTAGAATATATATGTAACCTAAGGTAGCATTTTGCTATGAGCTTGGGGGCACCATTATGGATGACACCGCATCACGGGATGATGAAGTTGACCTGTCGGGTGGGCTTGTCAATTCAGCAACTGACGTTGAAATTGCGACGTATCTTTATGATATGCTTATGGAAATGCAACAAATGTGTGCTGGTAGGCAGATGCGCGTGGTCAGTAAAGCGATCAATTTTGCTGGCGAAGAAGTCCGCAGATATCTTGTTTCCAAGCTCGGTGATTGAACACCCAAAGGTCAATTATCATGGCGTCGATCTGACATAATGACCGCCACCGGTTTCCGCGACGAGGCCACTTAACACCAGATTTAACAAAGCGGCAGCGACAAGGCTTGGGGGCAGGGCTGAATCGCGGATCAGCATGTCCTTATGGGCCGGTGTGAAGCTGAGCAATTCACGCAGCGTCCGCTCGGCTTGGGCTTCTTCAGCCGGGGCATAGATCGGTGCCGGGCCCTCTTCAAACAGCGATGGCTGGGGCTCCATCACCCGCGCTGTGATGGCCTGTATCGCTTCGATGACATCCCCGGCGGACTGGATCAAGGTTGCGCCATCCCGGATCAGCTTATTTGTGCCTTGGCTGCGTGGGTCGAGCGGGGAGCCGGGGATGGCGAAGACATCGCGGCCTTGTTCCATCGCGCACCGGGCGGTGATCAAGGTGCCAGATCGAAGCGCTGCTTCGACGATGATCACGCCGAGGGAGAGGCCGGAAATCAACCGGTTACGGCGTGGAAAATCTCGCCCCTTTGGCTGATAGCCAAGCGGCATTTCAGAGATCACTAGGCCTCGTTGGCAAATCTCGTTGGTCAGATCAGCATGCTCTGGTGGATAAATCACATCGATCCCGCCAGCGACGACAGCGATGGTACCGGTGGCAAGGCTGCTTGATGCGCGGCCCCGTCTATACCCCTAGCCAAACCAGAGGCGATGACCAGTCCGTTGGCGCCGAGATCTTTGGCCAGATCACGGGCAATTTTACGCCCGGCGGCAGAAGCATTGCGGGCGCCAACGATGCCGATCGTGTTCTTGGCCAATAATTCAGGGTCACCTTTCACACATAGCACCGGTGGGGCGTCACTGATGGCCTTGACCGGGGCGGGATAGGCGGGTTCGCAGGAGGCAATGAACCGGGCCCCGAGATAATCGGCCTGATCCAGCTCAGCGTTGATCTGATCCTTACTGGCAATCTTAAATATGTTGCGCCGACCTCTGGCCCGAGCAAGGGCAGGGGCTTGGGCGATCGCTTTATCGGCATCGCCAAATTTATCTATGAGTTGGCGAAATGTTGCCGGACCAATACCGTCGGTCCGGATCAGTCGTAGCCAATCAATTCTTTGTTCTGATGATAGGTTCACGCCCCTGCCTCTCACACCCTTAGCGGGTATAGAATGACAGATGTTCAGGTTTTGTTCAATTGTTTATTAGGAATGTTTTCCACATTTTAGGGTCACGAATGTGGATAACGCCTGCGTCAAACAGGCGAAACATGAAAGCTTTTGGGCTTCCTAGTCCGCAAGCTAGGTAATCAGACTAATTGCTCTGGCGGATCTGGGTTTGTGAGCGCTTGACAGATTTTCGGGTATTGTCCGCCAAATATTCCCATTCTTGCTTGGTCTTGCAGGTTTTGTAGGTACGCAAATTTGAGCCGGTCATTTTTTCTGTTTTGCAGATAACCTTGTTGGAATCATCTTCGTCCTGGATCAGAACTTTTACTTCTTCGCCTGCTTCATTCACCCCGGTGACGATTTCGGCCTTGGACGAGCCAGCAAAGACCGGTGTGACTTCGGTGACGCAAGCACTTAAAACCAAGGGCAGAGTTAAGGCAGATAGAATAATCAGTTTTTTCATGACGGGGTTCTCCTGTTAAAATTGTATGTTGAGATGCTCCCACACCCCACTAATCAGGTCAAATTACAAAGCGATGTTACGACTTGTCTTTATTGCCAATTTTAGGCTCAGTCCCAGCAATGATGCGCTGGATATTGGCCCGGTGCCTGACCAAAATGAGGGCGGTCATGAACAATGTTGCTGCGGCCATGATCGGCCTGCCCATCGTCATCATCACAATTGGCGCAAGCACCGCTGCCACCAGCGCTGACAGGGATGAGATGCGGGTGGCAAAGGCTGTCACCAGCCATATTGCGCAGGCGGCGAGGCCAGCTGGCCAGTAGAGGGCGAGCAGTGTGCCGAGAAAGGTGGCAACGCCTTTGCCGCCTTTAAAGCTCAGCCACGCTGGATAACAATGGCCCAAAAATGCAGCGGCACCGGCGACAGACATCTGAGCCGCCGCCCCATCCGTGAGACTTGCGACAATCAGGACCGCAATGGCGCCCTTGCCAGCATCGAGCAACAGCGTGGCCAGAGCGAGGTCTTTGCGGCCGGTACGCAGGACATTGGTTGCGCCAATATTGCCCGAGCCAATCGCCCGCACGTCGCCCAGACCAGCAAGCTTCGTCAATACCAGACCGAACGGGATTGAGCCGAGGAGATAACCGCCAATTGCGCTCAAAAAAAGCGTCATGCGGCCTTCTTTTTCTTCGGCGTCTTAATGTGTCCTTGCGCGATCAGGCTCTCCGCCATCGCCACGACCATTTCATCCAAAATTCGCGGCTCCCAACCAAGCACATTGCGGATGTGGGCATTATCAATATGCCGCTCCGCGCCAAGGTCACGCAATACAGCGCGGACATCTTTGCGGACAATTGCCAGCGCCTTGGGGATCACATCCGGCAACACATTGGTTGGGATCTTGTATCCCCGGCGGGAGAAATGGGCTTGTAAAACTTGGGCGATCTCGCGCCACCAGACATGGTCAATGGCGCATAAGAACCGGCTATCGGCTGCTTCAGGCACGAAGAGTGCTTTGACATGGGCATAAGCGACATCGCGAACATCAACTGCCGCGTAACCAAGGCGGGGAACGCCGGGCATGGTGCCATTCATCAATTGGATGATCATCTCAGCAGAAGCGCTTGTTTGGGAACCCAAATTAGGGCCGAATATAACCCCCGGGTTTATCACCGATAATTCCATCCCATTGGCTTCTGGGGATTTGATAAAGTCCCAAGCATTGATCTCCGCCAGCGTTTTTGATTTAGTATAAGCAGAAACGGTTCGACCATCAGGGTTGGTCCAGTCTTGCTCGGTAAAAGGCGCATAGCGTCGCGGCGGATGACCATACCAGACCGCGACCATCGAGGAGGTCAAGACCACCCGTCGGATGCCTGCTTTTGCGGCTGCCTTCAGAACGCGCAATGTGCCCTCAACGGCTGGCTCAATCAGGTCGCGTTCGTTTTTTGGCGGGTGGGTCTCAAACGGAGAGGCGATGTGCATAGCGAGGGCACAGCCTTCGGCAATGTCATCCCAATTATCATCTTTCAACAGGTCAGCTTCGCACAACGTGATCGCGCTTGTACTGCCTGGAACTTCTTTTTCAAGAATTTCAAATACTTCATCGCGTCGGCTCAGGTCCCGTAAAGTCCCTTTTATGGCATAGCCGTTGCGCAAGCATTCGGCTGCGCAATGCAAGCCGACAAAACCTGTAATGCCAGTGAGGAGTACCGTCTCCGGCATAGGGCTGTCTCTTTTCTATCTAGTCGATCGACGTCTTGGGTAAACGCTATGAGCATATGGGCTCTATGGTCTTACCTATCCTTTGTGCCTTGCTCCCAGCAGGGCGTCAAGCAGCGCCATTCGGGTCGGGACGCCGTTCTGGACTTGTCGCAAGATCAAGGACCGGGCTGGGTCATCGGCCAAATCACCAGAAATTTCGATGCCCCGGTTAATGGGACCGGGATGCATTACTAAGGCATTTGGGCAGATCGCCAGCCGTTCGTGGGTCAGGCCGTATTGGGCAAAAAACAGCGCTGGATCTGGCGTGATATCCGGTGGCAGGCGCTCAAGCTGAATGCGCAGAGCCATGACGATATCGCAGCCCGTGAGGCCTTCATCCATGTCTTCAAAACGTGGGATTTCGGGATGAAAGCTCGTTTTTGGTCTTAAGTCTTTGGGACCGACGAAGCGCAATTTGGCCCCAAGCCGGGGCAGGAGTTGGCAATTGGAACTGGCGACCCGAGAGTGGCGACTATCGCCGCAGATCGCAATTGTCACACCGTCCAAGCCATCAGCAGGAACCCGGCCGACAGCTTGGAAAATTGTCAGAGCGTCGAGCAGCGCCTGGCTCGGGTGGTCGGTGGTTGCTTCGCCAGCATTGAGGATCGCGCAATCCTTGCTGCCGGTATTGGCTAATGCTTCGGCGATCAACGAACACGCCCCTGACACGTGGCTGCGCACCACCATCGCATCAGCGCCCATCGCGGCCAGAGTTTGGCTGGTATCCAGAAGCGCCTCGCCCTTGTGAACAGAAGAAGCCGCCACCGGGATGACAATCACGTCCGCACCGAGTTTTTTACCCGCAAGCTCGAAAGAAGCATTGGTTCTGGTCGAATTTTCAAAAAACACATTTATTTGGGTTTTGCCGGACGCACAGGGGTCGATCGGGGCTTTGGCGGCGAGGCGCGCGGCGTAATAATCGGCCAAAGTGAGCAGATAGAGCAGCTCATCATCGGTCAGTAAATCGATCGAAAACAGATGCTTTGCGGTGAAATTTATCGGGCCGGACGGGCGCTTCATATTGGTCATAAACAAGCGTATTAGCGACGCAGTGCCGGTCACGCAAGTCAAAGGCCATGAGCCTTGTCTTGGTCTGACATAGTTTGACATGGCAAAAAAAACGCCCGCACAAAGTGGGGCGTTTTTATTCGATGTTGGGGTGCCTATCCGGTGACATCATAGACGCATGTGTCCAGATCATCTGGATCAGTACACATCTTGATTTTCTTTTCTTTGCGCGGCCAACGCATCGACATTTCTTTAAATTCAAGCTGTTCAAACCGGACATTTGAGAGCTTGGATTTAAACGTATATTCGACCTTTGAGATAATCAAAGAGCTATCCGTATGGAGAAAGCTATCGGCGGTGCCACCACTATAGGCAGCGATCTCATTAAAATCTGGATAAGTTGCCCCATTTGCGTAGGGTTCAGCGCCCTCATTGTTGGCGCTCCAAGCAACTTTTGGCACATCATTATCATCTAGGACAATACTGACAATTTCCATTTTAGCATCTTCGATGCCATAAGGCGTGATCACCTGTTCGACGGCTTTGAAGTAATCGCTGATTTCAGAATTATCGATGCGCTTTTCTTGGCTGGTCAGATCAGCGAGAATATTCGCCGCGCTGGAGACTTTCTTATGCGCTTTAATCGCATCAGATAATTCAACCAAGCCAAAGAACATGAACAACATGACCGGTGCGATCATCGCAAATTCGATCGCCGCAATGCCCTGCTTATCAGAGGCAAACCGCCGGCTCGTTGATTTAAAAATATTCATCATTGTCTTCAAAGCCTCCCTTTTAATCTTGGACTGAGCTGTCTTCTTTATCATATGGTTCGGTCCGGAATATGCTGGTCGAAACGATCTGGTGGCGACCTTCGGCCGTGTCTGCCAGAGCAATTCCGAGACCCGGCACGAGCGGCTTGTAGAGCCAGCAAAGACGAATACGGATGATTTGTAATTGATCGCCGTCATCATATTTTTGAGCATCATAATCATAATCATCATTGTCCGTGCAAGTAACAGCACTGTTGTCTGAGGCTAACGCACCAAATGATGAGAACACCTCGACATCAATCGCGAGATTATCTTCGCAATCCCCAAAGAAACTAAGGACACTGCAAATGTCATCAATAAAACACTCTTTACCGGATTTACGACATTTTGCCGTCGTGTCTGAGGTATCCCAAACATAATCCTTGTCAGGCGCATTCCCGGTCATAATTTTCCGGGCTGCTGTATCCATGGTCGACTCGATCACGGCATCAGCATAAAATAGATAGCCAACTTCAAGGATCCCGAAGAGTAGTGCCAGAAAGATTGGCACCACCATGGCAAATTCAATTGCCGCTGACCCATCAGAGTCTTTCGTGAGCCGAACAAACCGGTTCTCGGGATTTTTTACTGTAAAACGAAAGCGCATTTTCAATATCCCCTCTTATTGACTGACGTGCAGCTGTTTGATTTCTTCAGTAATCTGACTGAAGGCATCCAAGAGCTGGTTCGCGTTACTGGCAAGGAAGTAGGTCTCGCCTTCATTCGTCGCGCAAGCTTTGAGCATTTTCTCAACTGAGCTGCCAGAACTGATGCCAAAGCCAACGGTGTAAATACGAATGCCCTGTTTTTTCATCCGTTCGCAAATCCGGACCGTCTTCAGGTTGGAATTTGCATTGTGGCGCCAGGCTTGAGAGCCAGCATTTTGACGATCTTCCCATAGGTAGCCATTGGTATTCATGGCAGAGCCTAAATGGCCACTTTTCGTCGCAATGGTGTTTTGTCCATCCGTCATCAGAACCATCGCTTTGGACCATTCGCGTTCATATTTTAAATCGACCCCTTCGGTGAATGGCACGCCTGGAGACAGCACGCGCCAACCCCAAATCGCCCCGATTGAGGTATTGGTATGACCACCAGGTCGAATTTGTGCCATTTTGGTCAACAGCTCAGCCTTGCTTGAGGTCAATGGTTGCAATGGTGTGACACAGCGGCGGTTTGGCCCGGTCGCACCAGCACGTGAAAGGTCCCCATCATCGACATATTTCGATAGGTCATAACGACCTACATATTTCGTGCCATTCCAATCTCCAACATAGCCAGACCGGAGACGCTGTTCGTGATCTTCAAGCCCGGTCACGCTATAATCAACGGCCATGCGTTGGTTAATTTTTTTCCAGTCCTCGACCTGGTTGCTGGAAGGGTAACAATCGCCATTATCGATGTTTTTGCCATCTTGCTTGGCATTTTGGCGTTGCTGGCAAACGACGTGATAATATTTTTCGGCATTTGTCGAATATGATCCGCTCTCTTCGCGATAGTCATACCCGATCAGTCTGGTAAACCTGTAATCGCGGATGAAGCTTTTGTTTTCATTCCAACTATCACTGAAGCCGTCAGAAAAGAGATAGCCTGGGAAGGAATTGCTGCCATCGGTATACAAGCATGCATCGTACTTACAATCTGATTGATCAGGATAGAACCATGGGACGAAGCGAGAATTATCTTCATCCATGAGCTCAACGTCATTTAAGTGTGGGGATTGCGCATTGGTAAACGCTGTATCCCGTAAGCTTTCTATATTTGATTCCGGGACGTAGTTGGAATCATAATAATTCGCCGAAATTGAGGGCCGCGAATCCCAACCGTCATATTTGCCAGACGGTGCAGCTTCACCCGTTGGGGTGTCCAATTCATCAAGCGGATAGGGGCGGCTTTCGACGCAACCTTTCCAGCTCATTTTGTTAGGATCTGATTTGTACAGATCAAAATGATTGACCTTGTGATCAGCGTTGACCAGAGGCATATCGTAATTGATGGTTTTAGTGTGTTCGACATCGACCAATGTGGTGATTGTCCGTGTTCCGTTCCCGGTGCACTCATCATCATCAACTGTGGTTGTTGTTGTGCCGCCAAAAACCGGTGGAACAAGCCATGGGTATGGGCTTAATGAAATTTCGCTTTGATTATAATTGAACCAATTGTTTTTCTTTACCCGGCGCAGACCGTCGTAATTGCCACTGCTATCCTTTTGATAGATATATCTGGGGTAATTATCGCTATCGTTTTTATAGAAGCCAAATTTTCCGTCAGAGCGAATAAAATATGTCCACTGGCCACTTATGACGACCTCGTCATAGGCTGACATTGGTTGGCCCGGCGTCGTCGTTGTCGTCGAGCTGGTACCATTCGCGTTACAGGTATTATCAGCAAGCTCTTCTGTCTGTTCTTCTTCTTCTGTCCAGGTTAGCTCAACATCCTGAGAAACTGTATCGGTATGAAAGAAATGCGCGCCATGATAATAGCTTTTTGCATCCGTATCCATATAGGACATATCGAAATTGGCTTGATCAAATTTAATATTCACAACATCAGCGAAAGGCACGATCGAGGTCTTGACGTTCGGGTTGTCTGCATCAGGATCATCGCCATAAAGCGAAGTCAGCATTTCATCAACGGCTTCTTTAAGCACTGACATTCTGGTGCCACCGCCGGAGGCTGCACCCATTGACCCAGTGACATCGAGAACCAGAGCGAGTTCAATTTTACCGGTACCCGGCAGTGTGACTTCTGTGTTCGCGTAAATTTCCAACTCGCGAACACCAAGGACGCCCAAAAGAGGGGTTTCGATGCTACCGGTGAAAACTGGAATAATATTGGTGCTGGAGATTTCAAAATCGAGGTCGTAATCTTTCACCCGTGAAATGTCGCCAAAATTCTTCTCAAAGAACGCCTTGCCATAGTCGCGCAGC
Source organism: Parvularculaceae bacterium (assembly GCA_036478515.1). GTDB lineage: Bacteria > Pseudomonadota > Alphaproteobacteria > Caulobacterales > Parvularculaceae > CALLVA01. The sequence continues at coordinate 18,034 of JAZGEB010000022.1, forward strand.
TCTTTTGACTCATCGGAAGATGTATTTGACAGGATTTCAGCAGTATAGCCTTCCGCATCTGCCTTCCGGTTCATCGCGAGAGCAGCCGCATCAAGGGCGCTAATCGCTTTTGATTGCATATCGTTCTTGTACACATAGTTTGTGCCAAGGGCTGTTAGGCCAAGGATCGGAACGATTGATAGACCGAACATCATCGAGATGTTGCCACGCGTATCATCAAAGAAACTCGTGATTGTGCGGTAGCCATTAAAAACGCTGGCTTTCAACGACTGACGGATTGGTAAATTATCTCTCATTTGCAAACTCTTCATGGCTTACCCCCTAACAAGGCGCACGCAACTGGTGCTACGGGTCAAGAATGAAGGAAAGCGCTTAATAACAAGTTTTAATAAATGGTTAATGCGATTTAATTTTGAACATACTTAATTAACGTTTACCGCTAATAGCGGTTAACTTTGGCAGCCCAGTCTTGGCCCCAATTTGATTTATGGTGTATAGGAATTAAGGATATTTTTAGACAGGTTAAAAATGGTAAACGGTCCCAAAAAAGACATAAAAAACCCGCCAAAATGTACGACAAAAGCTATTTTTTGGCGGTGGCATGCTTAAAATATCTGAGAAACTTTGGTAAAAAATAATCAGTTTTTTGTGTCTAATTTATTGACAGTTAGCTTGTTCATATCGCCATAGCGCAGGAGATATGTGTGGGTGATGATTTCAACGCCTGGGTTCACGCGCATTTTTTTTCCGTTCATCCGGATTTTGACATCGGTTTTGAATTTCAAAATGCCCTTTTGCTGCACCAAACTTGCCCGCAGATAGCCATTGGCAAAATTTTCCAACTCATACATGACCCGGCGATCTTCAGCGTAGAGTTTTCGTTTATCATAGCGCTGGGCTCGTTGGTCGAGCCCGACCGCCAATTCTTCCATCATTCTGCCGGTGCTTTGAATTGTGCGCTGTTGCAGCAGAACGTCGTAGGCGGCGAGCGATGCCATGAAAATAGGCACGACGCAAAGGCAAAACAGCATGGCGATATTGCCGTCCTGATTTTTGTAAAAACCCTTGCGCATGGTAACTGCCTCGTTCGCTTCAAGAAGTGTCGCAAGGCGGGGTTAGGATTTGATTAACTTCTAGATATCGGCGGCCCGTTCGACAAAGCTGTCGATGACTTTTTTCAGACCCGCTTGGTCAAATTTAATGTGCAGCTTATTGCCTTCGATCGCGATCACTTGCCCACCCCCAAATTTTTGGTGGATCACCCGTTCGCCGGTTTTGTAGCTCGACAGGCCGGGAGCGGAGGAGGCGATGAGGCTGGCTTTGGCTTCTAATTGCGGCGTTCCGGCGCTGCGTTTTTGGCCTTGGCGTGCTTGCGCCCGTCGCCAGCCGGGGTTGTCATAATAAGTGTCATCGGCGGTTTTGGTCGCGTCAAAGCGCGAATAGGCCGGTAGATCGCTGGCCTTGGCACCATAAAGCCCGGGCTCAGACTGAATGTCGACATGGGCCTCGGGCAGTTCATCAATGAAGCGTGAGGGCAGGGCGCTTTGCCAGCGGCCATAGATCTGGCGATTGGCGGCAAAGGAGATGCGGCAGCTTTGTTCTGCTCTTGTAATCCCGACATAAGCGAGGCGCCGTTCTTCCTCGAGGCCGGTTTCGCCATTTTCATCGAGCGAGCGCTGCGACGGGAAGATCCCGTCTTCCCAGCCCGGCAGGAACACGACGGGAAACTCCAAGCCTTTGGCGGCGTGTAGGGTCATCAGCCAGACCTGACCGTCGGTGGCCTCGGCGCTGCGTTCCGATACGAGCGCGACATGATCGAGAAAGGCTGGCAAGGTGTCATATTCTGACGCCGCTTGAACCAGTTCTTTCAGGTTTTCGAGTTTAGTTGGGGCTTGCGGGCTTTTGTGGTTTTTCCAAAATTGGGTGTAGCCGCTCTCTTCCAAAATCATCTCGGCCAATTCGCCGGGCGGGCGGTCCTTGACCTCAATCTGCCATCGGTCCAAAGCTTCAAGAAAAGCGCGTAAGCTATTCTTAGCCTTGCCTTTTACTTCGTCCGCCTCAAGGAGACGCCGACCGGCTTCAGCCATCGAAACTCCCATCCGCCGGGCGCCCATATTCAAGGTTTGCAGCGCCATATCGCCAAAGCCGCGACGCGGTTTATTGATGATCCGGGCAAAAGAGAGGTCATCTTCGATATTGCGCACTAGCCGCAAATAAGCCAGCGCATCTCTTGTTTCCTCGCGTTCATAAAAACGCGGGCCGCCGACAACCTTGTAGGCAATGCCGGCGAGATTGAAG
>JAZGEB010000023.1:0-2902 GCA_036478515.1 Parvularculaceae bacterium
GCAGATGACCAATGCCATCAATCAGCCCCATCTTCATTGCTGGGTCGGCAATCCAGAACTGACCCGAAAATATTTCTTCGGCGCGGGCTTCATCAAGCTTGGCTCCGCGACGTTCTTTGACTAGACCTTTGAAAATGTCATGGGTCAGGTCGAGCATCTGTTTGAAGCGCTTGATGTCTTCTTTGTTTTCCGGCTGGAACGGGTCGAGCTGGCTTTTGTTCTTGCCGGCGGTATAGACCCGCCGATCAACGCCAAGCTTGTCGATTGCCTCAACAAAGCCAAAGCCGCCGGCGATGACCCCGATCGAGCCGACAATCGAGCTTTCATCGGCGAAAATCTCGTCGCCAGCAATCGCTAGAATATACCCCCCTGAAGCGCCGACATCTTCGATGAAGGTCAACACCGGGACTTTTTTCTCCGCCGCCAAAAGCCGGATCCGGTCATGGATCAATCTTGATTGCACCGGCGAGCCACCGGGGGAGTTGATCGAGATCGCCACCGCTTGCAGATTTTTCGGCTTGAATGCCGCATCCAGCGCCTTCTCAACTTTTTTCAAATTGAGGCTGCGGCCAGTGCGGCTGTCCGGGCCGATGGTCCCGACCAGATCAATATGGGTGACCAGTGCGCCGCCAGCGCCAGAAAAGGGCAGCTTGCGCCACAGTCTTACGGGTAAATTTGGTTTTTTTGTCATGAGCTTGCATGTAATCGCGCTATATTGCCGGGGCAAGTGGTAATCTGCCCCAATATCCCTTATCTGAACGCTATCGGGTCACCTTTGCTTTATCCAGGCGCCCACCCGCTTGACCCGGCAAAAGCGGTCGCCCAAAGTAAGTTACACGCGGCGGTCGGCCTCACTTCGGCCCGCCAATTATCATTCGAGGTTCACTTGTCTCTACCGGCCCCTTCGTTAAGCAATGACAAAGCGAGCATGCGCGATAGTTTTCGCGGCGCGGTGTTGCAGCTCCAAGCCCTCAACCGGCAGGATATGTCTCGGGTCAACGAGACAATTCTCGAAAACATGCAGTCGTCGGTGGCGCTGATCCCGCAAATGGCTGAGCATCTGATCGCCGCTGGCGGCAAGCGCTTGCGGCCCTTATTGACGCTCTCGGCGGCTCGCGGCCTTGGCTACGACGCCGACCGCCACATTCATCTAGCCGCTGCGGTTGAACTGATCCACGCCGCGACATTGCTGCATGATGATGTCGTCGATGAAAGCGCGCTGCGACGCGGCGCCAAAACCGCGAATATCATCTGGGGCAATAAGGAAAGCGTTCTGGTCGGCGATTTTCTGTTCTCGCGGGCATTTGAACTGATGGTCAAAACCGAAGATTTGCGGGTGCTGGACATTTTGTCCAACGCGTCAGGCATTATCGCCGAGGGCGAAGTGATGCAGCTTTCGACCCAGAAAAACATCGCCGCCACCCAAGATATGTATCTCAATGTCATCAAAGCCAAAACCGCAGCTTTGTTTGCTGCGGCAACCAGAGCCGGGGCGGTTATTGCTGGCGCATCCCCCACGCACGAACAAGCGCTCTACACTTACGGCCTCCATTTGGGTATCGCTTATCAAATGGTTGATGATGCGCTCGATTATGCCGGGTCAGAAGTCGCGCTTGGCAAAAGCGTTGGCGATGATTTTAAAGAAGGCAAAATGACTTTGCCGGTGGTGCTCGCATTGCAAGCTGCTGATGCAAAAGAAACATCCTTCTGGACCCGGACGATTTCCGACGGCGCCCAAGAAGATGAGGACTTTACCATGGCCTGCGCCTTGATGGCGCGCCACGGTACGGTCGAGAAAACGCTAAGCCGGGCTCGGACCCATGCGGACACGGCCGTGCAGGCGCTTGAAATCTTGCCCAACACGCAACATTTTGACGCCCTGATTGACCTGGCTGATTTATCTGTGGGTCGGGTGTCTTAATTTTTTCACGAAAAGGATCAATCTTGAGGATTGTACTTCTGCCTGGCCTAGACGGAACATGTGAAATGTTTTCGCCATTACTACCGGAACTGTCAGATGACAAAGTTCAGTTAATTTCTTTACCAGATACTGGCGAGCAAGACTATGCGACTCTATCAACATATGTTGCAAAGCGATTACCAAAAGTTGATCACATTTTAATTGCGCAATCTTTTTCGGGCCCGATTGCTGCGATGATTGCTGCTAAAGACTCGCCAAACCTTAAGGCAATTGTTTTTGTAGCAACATTTCTCTCGCCTCCTCAAAAAACCCTGCTCAAATTTTCAAAACTCTTGCCCATTACATGGATGGCGAGGTTTCCTTTTGCGAGTCAAATCCATCGCTTTATGTTTCTTGGGAAACGCGCACCGGACGATCTGGTCAGATTGTTTCAGAATACTATCGCTAGCCTTGATCCAGGCCTTTTACGCAAGCGAATTGTAGCTATTGAATCGCTCAAAATACTCCCTAAAAAAGTGGATATTCCAGTTCTGTACTTACAAGCATCCGCCGATAAACTTGTACCCACGTCAAAAGTCGAGGAATTTAAAGAGACGTTTGAGAAACTAGAAGTTCTTAAAATTATGGGGCCGCATTTTTTGCTGCAAGCCAACCCTCAGGGTTGCGCAAAAGAAATATCAAAATTCATATCTACAATATCCATGTAGGATGATAATCAATAGAGAATTGAACAGCAGGCTTTGCACATGGTTAAATCATAGGGGGCCTAATCTTGCATCCGAGCCAGCGCCGCATCGATCATTGCGACGGTTTCTTCAACGCCATAAATTTTCACGAAAGCGCCCATCCGCGGACCTTCTGATTGGCCGAACACAGTTTCGTAAAGCCCGGTGAACCAGCTGCGAATATTTTCATAATCTTGTGACTTACCGGCATCAAACACGGCTGTTTGAAAATCACCCTCCTCGGCATCGCCCGGCA
>JAZGEB010000024.1:0-3655 GCA_036478515.1 Parvularculaceae bacterium
TTGGTGTCCGAAGGCTTCACCCAAATCGAAGAGATCGCTTATGTCGACTTGGAAGAAATTGCTGTCATTGAAGGCTTTGATGATGAAACCGCGCAGGAACTTCAAGCGCGGGCGACAGAATTTTTGCAAAAAGAACATGCCGTATTGGATGCCAAGCGCAAAGAGATGGGGGTTGCCGATGACATCACCGAGTTTGAAGGCCTGACCATGAAGATGATCATCGCGCTGGCTGGGGAAGGCGTGAAGTCGGTTGAAGATTTTGCTGGTTGTGCGGTCGATGATTTAACCGGTTGGACGGAACGGGTTGATGGCGAGAACAAACATTATGACGGCATGCTCGAAGCCTTCCGGATCAAGCCAGAGGTTTATGAAGATATGATCCTCCGGGCCCGGTTGCAGGCGGGGTGGGTCACGCAAGAAGAACTTGATGCAGAGGCGGCAGCGGCTGCCGCAGCTGAAGCAGAGACTGAGGCTGAAACTGCCGTGGAACCAGCGTGAATTGGGACGTGATGAATGCCAAAAAATCCGCGCACCTGTATCGCGACCGGCGCTGAACTTGGCGAACGCACGCCTGCTTTGCGGTTTGTGTGCGGGCCAGACGGCGCTTTGGTGGCGGACCTTGCCGGCAAGCTTCCGGGGCGCGGGGCTTGGGTCGTGGCGCAGCGCAGCGCGATTGAAAAAGCGCTCAGCAAGGGTTTATTCGCCCGCGCCTTTAAAGAGCAGACCCGACTGGCGTCAGATCAAAGCCCGGAGCAACTGATCAACTGGATCAGTGCAGAATTGTCCAAGCGGGCATTGGCCAGTTTGGGTCTTGCGCGCCGGGCAGGGCAGCTGGTTGTCGGCTTCGACAAGGTCCATGCCGGGGTCAAAAAAGGCGAACTTGGCACCTATATTCATGCCATGGATGGGGCTTTGGATGGCGTTGGCAAAATCACGGCGTTGGCGGCCGCGTTAAACGAGGCTGCCGAAGCGGGCGAGCAGCTTCAAAATGGCGGTCCAATTCGGATCGTGTCTAGGTTCGATAATGATGCCTTGACCGAGGCGACAGGATTGCCCAATGCCGTCCATCTCGGATTGCCCCGTGCAGCCCAAAAAAGCTTTCACCGAGAGGTTTCGAGGCTGAGCGGGTTGCAGGAATAGACCAAGAGGCGATAAAATTCACGAAAGCCCTTAGCTTTTTGGAATTTCCGTCAATGTAGTGTAGACCCTGCGCCGTTTGGGCGCTATGCCGACCTTTACGACAGGACTTATGACCCTGTTTTTATGACGCCCTTGGACAGGCCCATGATGGGCTCAAGCCGAGGCACTGGAGACTGAATGAGCGACGAGCTTGAAGATAACACGACAGACGAGCCGAAAGGCCGGAAGCCGCTAACCTTGCGCAAGACTGAAACTGGCGCGGTGAAGCAAAGCTTTTCCCATGGTCGCTCCAAGACGGTGGTGGTGGAAACCAAGCGCCGCCGGACCCTCGGTCCAAAAACCGCGGCGGCGGGGGTCAAAGCCCCGGTGAAAAAAGCGCCAGCTGTGGAAAAACCCGCGGCCAAGAAACCAGCCCCGGTGACTGAGAAGAAGTCGCAAGGGGCGGTGTTGCATACTTTGTCAGCGGATGAGCGCAAATCACGCGCCGCCGCCTTGAAAACTGCTCAAGAGCAACAAGAAGTCCGGCGTCAGCAAGCTGCGGTAGAGGCAGAGGCTCGGTCCAAACGCGACGCGGCTGAAAAAGCCAAACTCGAAGCGGCGAGGGGCGTTGAAGCCGAAGCCGAGCGCAATCGCACTGCCGAAGCAGAAGCGAAAAAGAAAACGGCAGCAGAAGCCCGCGCAGAGGCAGAACAAGCCAGCACCGAGCAGCTTGAAAAATCAGTCGAGCGCGCTGCGAAAGAAGCCGCTAAGCGCGATGCTAAAATCCAAGAAGAATTTGCCGGCGAAGATAATCCTCTCGCCAAACTTGGCGGCCGCTTGAAAACCAAAAAATCATTTGATGATGGCAAGCAAGGCCAAACTAACACGAAAGACGCGCCGCGCCGCAGAACCGGTAAACTCACCATCGCCAATGCGCTTGATGATGATGAGCGCCAACGTTCGCTGGCTTCGGTCAAACGCGCCCGCGAACGCGAGAAGCGCGCCCGGGCAAGTCGCGGCGGGAGCAAAAATGTCGCCCGCGAAGTGACCATTCCGGAAACCATTACGGTGCAAGATCTTGCGGGCCGGATGGCGATGCGGGCTGTCGACCTGGTCAAAGAATTGATGAAGCAAGGCCAGATGGTCACCGCCAATGAGATTCTTGATGCGGACACTGCAGAATTGATCGTTGAAGATTTGGGCCACATTGTGAAACGGGTGGCTGACTCAGATGTTCTCGAAGGTCTTGGCGGCGAGGACGATGATCCGGCGACCTTGAAACCACGGCCGCCTGTTGTGACCATTATGGGCCATGTTGATCATGGTAAAACATCCCTACTGGATGCGTTGCGTAAAACCGATGTTGTGGCGGGCGAGGCCGGCGGCATTACCCAGCATATTGGCGCGTATCAGGTTGCCCGCAAAGGCGAGCCGACGATTACATTTCTTGACACACCAGGGCACGCTGCCTTCACGCAAATGCGCTCGCGCGGGGCGGAGGTCACCGATATTGTGATTATCGTTGTTGCTGCTGATGATAGTGTAAAGCCGCAAACAGAAGAAGCAATCAGCCACGCAAAAGCCTCTGGCGTCCCCATCATTATCGCGATCAACAAAATTGACAAGCAGGGCGCTGATGCCAACCGTGTGCGGACTGATTTACTGCAATATGAATTGCAAGTTGAAAGCATGGGCGGCGAGATTCAGGATGTTGAAGTTTCTGCGACCGAAAAAATCGGCCTCGATAAATTGATGGAAGCGATCACGCTGCAAGCTGAGTTGCTGGAATTAACTGCTAATCCTGATCGCGCGGCACAAGGCGCTGTGGTCGAATCCAAACTCGACAAGGGCCGTGGCCCGGTAGCGACATTCTTGGTTCAGCGCGGCACCATCAAACGCGGCGACATTGTTGTTTGTGGCGCTAGGTGGGGCAAGGTTCGCGCATTGGTCGACGACAAAGGCATGCAGATTAAAGAAGGCTTGCCATCGATGCCGGTTGAAATGCTTGGCCTAAATGGCGTGCCGCAACCGGGGGATCAGTTTGTCGTGGTGACATCAGAAGCCCGAGCCCGCGAGGTCGCCGAATATCGTGAGCGGACCAATCGCGCAAAAGAGGTGGCAAAATCTTCTGGCACATCATTGGAATTGATGATGGCGCAATTGCAAGATGCTGAAATCAAGGAATTGCCGATCGTGTTGAAGGGCGATGTCCAAGGCTCGGTTGAAGCGATTGTCAGCTCACTGGAGAAAATGTCGACCGAAGAAGTCCGCGTGCGCGTCTTGCACACGGGCGTTGGCGCGATCACCGAGAGCGATGTGGTCTTGGCTGAAGCATCGGGCGCACCAGTGCTCGGCTTTAATGTCCGGGCCAATAAACAGGCGCGCGAAGAGTCAGAAAAGCAAAAAGTTGAAATTCGTTATTATTCGGTGATCTATGATTTGCTCGATGATCTAAAGGCCGCATTGTCTGGCATGTTGACGCCGGAGCTTCGCGAGAAGTTCCTCGGCAATGCGGAGATTCTCGAAGTCTTCTCGA
>JAZGEB010000025.1:0-4822 GCA_036478515.1 Parvularculaceae bacterium
TTACCCCTGCTCAACACATTGATCCTCTTGCTCTCGGGCACCACCGTGACATGGGCACATTATGCCCTGACCATCGGCGACCGCCAAGGCCTGATCCAGGGACTGGTCTTCACCGTCATCCTCGGCACGATTTTCAGCCTGTTTCAGGCAATCGAATATAAAGAAGTGTTTGATCTTGGCCTGTTCCAGTTTGGCGGCGGGATTTATGGCTCGTCCTTCTTCATGGCCACCGGGTTCCACGGGTTGCATGTGATCATCGGTACGATCTTCTTGATCATCTGTTTGATCCGAGCCCTTAAAGGCCACTTCACACCAGAGCGTCATTTCGGTTTTGAAGCCGCGGCGTGGTATTGGCACTTTGTTGATGTCGTGTGGCTGTTCTTGTTTGCATGCGTTTATGTGCTCGGCAATCAAGGCCTCTTTACCTAATGGGGTATATGCCCCCGATCTCGCCTTATAAAGCTGGTTTCGCGTGCAAATGTCCCCGCTGTGGGCAAGGCAAATTATTTAGCTCCTATTTGGGCTTGGCCGAAAAATGCGAAGCGTGCCAATTCGATTATACCAATGCGGATACAGGAGATGGTCCGGCAGTGTTCGTGATTTTCATTGTCGGTTTTTTGGCCGTTGCGGTACTGGCTTTTTTGCAATTTGTCGTCGAAGCGCCGGCCTGGGTCTCCCTCGGGGTTTCAATGTTGCTTGCCATTGGCCTGACATTAGGACTGTTGCGACCGTTAAAAGCCACAATGGTGGCGCTGCAATATGCCCATAAAGCCGCCGAGGGGCGGATTGATGATGAGGATGATGCGGCATAGTGAAGGCGATTACATGAAGTTTCATTTCCGCCCTATCCTGACGATTTTTGCACTCGCCTCTATCGCTATCCTGCTCAGCCTCGGGACGTGGCAAATAGAGCGGCTTGCATGGAAGCTAGAGCTGATCGAAAAAATAGAAAACCGAACAGCGCAAGCGCCGCAAGAGTTTGATCTGATTTATGCAGGTTGGTCAGCAGGGCAAGATCAAGAATATGTCCCCGTCACTCTGACCGGTAGATTTCTCCATGACCAGGAAGTGCATGTCTTTGGAACCCATGACGGCAAGCCGGGCTGGTATGTGATGACGCCGCTTGATCGCGGTACGGACAAAGCGCTGGTCTATATAAATCGCGGCTTTGTAGTCATGGACAAGAAAGATCCCGAGCAGCGCGCCGCAGGTCAGATCACCGGTGAGGTCACCCTGACCGGGCTGTTTCGAGCCCCTGCAAAAATTCCGTTTTTTGCCGGACTGGTGCAGGCAAAAGATAATCCGCAAACAAATCAATGGCATCATCGCGATGCATCTGTTTTTGCCGCTGCCCATGGCTTGCAAGCTGCCTCCGTGATTGTTGATGCGGGGGCCACCGACTTGGCCGCTCCTGTTGAAGGCCCCTTGGGCGGCACCACCGAGTTGGCGTTCCGCAACAAACATATGGAATATGCGCTAACCTGGTACGGCTTGGCGGCGGCCTTGGCAGCTGTGTTCCTGGTGTTTTCGCTTTCTGCCAGAGACCCCCGGACCAAGTCCGAGCGCTTGTAGTTGGTCTCGATATCCTTGGAGGGCGTGTGCGCTGCATGTGTCGTCCCGGGCGAAGACCCGGGATCTGACCTGCGGGCCTCAGGTCCCGGCTCGCCTTCGGCGTCCGGGATGACAGATTTACCTCTCCGACCGCTTCGCGCCCTTCAGCACTGACCCCCATTAGGAGATGGTTGAGAGCGCGCCCCCTCACCCAAATTTTAAGGAAAATTTGTGCCTCTCCTCCCAAGAAAACGGGGTGGGAGAGGAAAGATCGCCTCTCCTTTGGGAGAGGCCAGCGAAGCCCTTCGCGAGCGGGTGAGGGGGCTATAAATCAGCTGAGAAAAGCCGCTCCCCACGGCCAAATCTTGCGCTTGCGCCTTAAATAATCATCAGTCAACTGATCGATCAACATCTCTTTCATAAGCGGTTTCAGCGGCTTTCATTCGGGCTTCACCCTGGCTGATCAGGGCTTTGCCTTCGATTACCCTGCGCTCGCCATCGCGTAGGTTTCTCGTGCCGTCCTGTTTTTGTTTGTTGGCGCTATTGAGACGCTTCTCGGCGTCTTTGACGGCGCGCGACAAGTTGGCAAGTTCGCTGTTGCTGGCATCGCTAGCAACGGCATCAGCGTAGGATTTTGTTGTGGTGGCCAAATTTTCACGGGCTGTCACAGCGCGTTCAGCCCCTTCTCTGGATTGGCGCTCGCCTTTGGTGATCATCGCTTGCCCGCGCTTGACCAGGGTCTGGCCGCGCTGCACTTGTTGCTCACCTTTTTTCCAGTCATTGGCAATGCCGCCAATTTGGTCGCCAAAACCAGTGCCGCCGCTAGAGGGGACACCAGCGCAGGCGGTGAATGCCAGAAAAGTCAGTAACCAGAGAATATGTTTCATAAGCACTAGACTAGCGCGCTTCTGATATCAGGGGAAGGGCTCAAGGCTGCGACTGCAGCCCGGCGCTGATCAGCCGTGAGCGAAATGATCTAGCGGTCAGTGAGCTTAAACTCAATCCGGCGATTTTGCGCCAAAGCCAGCGCCGAGCTGCCCGCAACAATTGGCTGCTCTGCGCCCCACCCCGCCGCAACCAAGCGCTTGGCCGGAACGCCGGCAGATTTTAGCGACCGGACCACCGATTGCGCCCGCTCCGAGGAGAGGTCGAGATTGTCATCAAACTTCGCCGAACACGCTGCACCAAGGCGCGAGCGGTCGGCATGACCATCAACCCGTAACACCCAGTTTACTTCTGACGGAATGTCGCCTTGAATATCGAGCAGGACATTGGCGAGTTTTTGCAACTCGGTGCGGCCCGCATCAGAGATTGTCGCCGAGCAAGAGCCGAACAGAATGTCACTTTCAAAGACGAAGCGGTCGCCGACGACTTTGACATCTGTGCGGTCGCCAAGGGCTTTGCGCAAAGCTTCAAAAAACCGCGAGCGCACTTCGGCCAATTCCTGAACCTTGCGGGCCAAGGCCGCGTTGAGCCGGGTCGAGAGATTTTCAATTTGCGCATTTTGCTCTTTGTCTAAAGCTTCTGCCGCTTCCAGCGCTTCTTGCAAACTGGCAAGTTGCGCGCGCAAAGCATTGAGCTGCGCATTTAAGGTGGCAAGTTCTGACTTTTGCTCTTCGCTCAACGCTTTTTCAGCTTCCAGATCTGCGGCTGATCCAGCAATGGCCGCCGCCGCCGCGGTCGCTGCAACCGCCGCCGCCGCTAATTGATCGTCTTTTTTCTGAATGGACTCTTCGAGGACAATCATCCGGGCACGGATTTTTTCTTTATCTGATTCAGCCAATGAGAGTTGCCGCGCCAGCTCGCTTAATTGGTCTTGCAGGCTTGCGAGTTTGGTATTTTTCGATTGCAGTTCCTGGCCGAGATAAAATTGCGCGACAACAAATATCGACAATAAAAACATCATCACCAGCAGCAATGTCGACAGGCCATCGACAAAGCCGGGCCAGATGGCGCTGTCCCCGCCACGTGATCTGCGCCGCGCCATGGTCTATTGTCCTTTGCGGCGAGGCGACGTGGAGGAGGGTGATTTGCGCCCGGTTAAGGTGGTGCCGAGTTGGCGTATTTCAGCCCGCACTTCTTCAGCAGCTCGTGATTGCGAAACATTTTGCGCTGCCGCTAATTTGTTCAACGCCGATTCAATATTGTGCAAGGACCCGAGCACATCATCACCGCCGGTAAAAGCCGAAGCCTCGCCGCCGCCGGGCACGCCGCCAACTTGAGTGACGCCAGAAAGCCAGTCTTCGAGGTCGGAGTAAAATCGGTTTTGCGCTTGCCCCGCTTGAATATCGAGATAGCCAACGATCAGCGAGCCGCCCAGACCAAACAAGGAAGATGAAAACGCCGTGCCCATGCCGCCAAGGGGTTTTTGCAAATTGTTGATCAGTTCTGCGACTGCATTTTCGGTGCTGCCACCGGTAGAGGTTGCGGCCAGACCTTTGATCGTGTCGCCGACCGCGGTGACGGTTTCGAGCAAGCCCCAAAAGGTGCCGAGAAGCCCGAGAAAAACCAGAAGATTGGCGATATATTTGCCAAATTCGCGGCCCTCATCGACCCGTGTGCCAACTGAATCGAGAATCGCGGTGGCGGACGGGCGATTGATCACCCCGCCTTTGCGGTCGGATTGGCTGAGGATGGAGCTCACCGCGCGGATCAATCCTGGCGGGCGGGGCAGGTCGCGCCAGTTTTTGCCTCGTTGGCTGGCGTAATTTCGGATCCAGTCTGCGGCAGGTCCGACCACGGCGGCTTGGCGCAGATTATAGACAATGCCCATAAACAGCACCAATAAAATCAAGCCGTTGAGGCCCTTATTGGCATTGAAGCTGTCGATCAGCAGGGTGTTTTCAGAATTATAGAGCGGCGACATGTAGAAGGCGACTGCGCCAACCCCGGTTAGAAAAACCAACATGTTGAGAATTTTGCCGCTCGGCCCGGCAAACCGTGCTGTTACATCGCGCGCCATAAGTTACCCCTTACTCGTCTTCAATTTGCCCCATTAGTCTCCACGAGTGTATCGACTTTTCGGGGCGGGGAAAGGGGGTAGTAAGATATTGTTAACGCTATTTAGGTGGGGATTGCTGCCACAATTGCGCCGTCGCACGTCATGGGTGTTTTTCCCCCACACAAAAAAAATCGCCTTGCTCCCCCGCATGGCGATTTTTTTTACTGGGTAATTCCGTTTGGCTTAGTCGTTAGATGCAAAAGCGAAGCTTTGTGGCTTTGGACCATTTGCGATCAACTCTTCGATTTGGCTGGCCATGGCAACGCTTAA
>JAZGEB010000026.1:0-7415 GCA_036478515.1 Parvularculaceae bacterium
GGTGCAGGCACTTCTGTTACCGGCGCATCGCCCAGAGCATCGAGCAAGTCACCTGTGTCTGGGGCTTCTGGTTGATTGGCCAGCGGATCACTGTCGCCGAGACGGTTGAGGAGATCATCACTGGTCAAGCCGCCTTCTTCGGTTGCTTTTTCACCGGTCAATTCGGTCGATACTTCTTCGACCGTCTCGCCGCGTTCGGCAAAAATCGCCAGGGAGATTGAAGTGACGAAAAACGCTGCCGACAAGACCATCGTGGTCCGGGTCAGCGCTGTCGCTGCGCCGCGGCCACTCATGAAGCCACCCGCGCCGCCACCGCCGCCGCCCATGCCGAGGCCGCCAGCCCCATCAGAGCGTTGCATCAACACAACCACCACAAGGGCAATCACGACGAGAATATGAACGGCTAGCAGGATCGAGGTCATTTTATGTAAGTCCCAAAGAAAGTGAGGAGGTGCATATAAGCAATGCTGCGGCTAATGCCAAGGACTAACCGCGCTGGTTCAGCTGATTTCCTGCGCTAACTCAAGTACCGCTTGGCAAATTTCCGCCCCCGCCACATGTTGGATCGTATGGCCGGTATCTGGCAGGATCGCCAACTCCGCTTGATCGATGTCCTCGGCCAGCCCGATCGAGTGCAAGCTGGTGAGCACAATCGCATCATGGGTGCCAGACAGGATCCGGGTTGGCACCTTGATATCGCCATATCGATGCTCGATCCGAGCTATTTCCTCATAGAGGTGGACCAGATCCGAAGCATTCGCCTTGAAGCGCTGCGGCGTGAACAGCAATTGCTTGGCCGCATTCTCAAAGTAGTTGTCCGGCGGCTGGCCCGGCCAAAATCCTTCGGCGACCGCCTTGCGACCAACAAGCGTCCCGTAAAGCGGTAATATGCCCCAGCGAAACACGGTCCCAATGATCGGTAGCGACGCCAAATGAAAATGCCACGCGACCCCGCCAGGCCAGCGATAGGCAACTGGTGCGAGCAACACCAAACCAGCGGTTTGATCCTGATGATTTAGCGCAAACGATAGGGCCACCGACCCGCCATAGCTTTGACCGAGGATGATCGCTTTGGAAATACCGCGACGTTTCAGCAGTTTAGAAATCACCCGCGCTTGCACATCAAGCCGATAGCCATCCGCTGATGAGCGCTGGGAATGTCCCTGCCCCGGCCGATCAATCAAGATCACCCGGCGCTGCTCAGCCAGCTTAGAGGCAAGGGCAATTTCCATGTCCAAAGAATTGCAATTAGCGCCGTGGATCAACACGATCGGCAACGCCGCGGCGTTTAGATCGCCCTTTTTCGGTGCGATATCCTTGTAATGAATACGCACGCCATCAATCAGCTCAAATGCCCCGGTCGGCGGATGGCTATCGCGCACCATCATGCCGTAGGCAATGCTATAGATAAAACCACCAAGCAGAAGAAATATAACAATAAATAACATCATCACTCGAACAGAACCTTAAAGTGCGTTGGCGATACCAGCAAAATCAGTCGCTTTTAAACTCGCGCCGCCAACCAAAGCGCCATCGACATTCTCGAGGGTCAAAATCTCAGCTGCATTGCCCGGCTTAACTGAACCGCCATACAAAAGTCGAATGTCAGCGCCGAGCATCTTGCGCAACGCCTCGTGCATCTCAGCAATGTCGTCATTGGTTGGCACTAAGCCGGTACCGATGGCCCACACCGGTTCATAAGCGACGACGACGGTGCCCTTTGTTGTCGGCAGCGAACTGGCGATTTGAGCCAGTACAATCGTGACCGCTTCGCCGCCTTCGCGTTGCTCTTTGGTCTCGCCAACACAGACAATCGGGGTCAGCCCGGCCCGGTGCGCGGCTTGTGCCTTTTGCTGGACTAAATCACTTTGCTCGCCATGGTCGGTGCGGCGCTCAGAATGGCCGACAATCACATATTGCGCGCCGGCATCCATAATCATTTCAGCCGATATATCCCCGGTATGAGCGCCCGAGATAGACCCGTGGCAATCTTGCCCACCAGTGGCAATCGACGTGCCAGCGGCCGCCTCACTCATCGCCCGAAGCAAGGTTGCTGGCGGGCAGATCAGTAACTCATGGCGCGTGCCTGTGGTCAGGGCGGCTAAGTCTTGGAGCTCTTTGAGACTGGCAGCGAGGCCGTTCATCTTCCAATTTCCAGCGATCAATTTTTGCATATATTCCCCAATCTCCATAGTTGGTTGGAGATGTAGGGTGTTTCAGCCAAAAGTAAACGCTCATGACCAGACCTGAGGCCAGCCCTTTATGCCAGCCCTGTAAAATCGCTTGATCTGGGCCGAGACCTTGCGTAACGCTCTTACCCCTATCAGTTATTCACGATATGGAGCGGGCAGCACATGCTAAAATGGATTAGATCAGCCATCTCAGGTTGGGTCGCTTATTTGATTGTCGGCGTTGTTTTTGTTGCTTTTTCCTTTGTCGGGATTGGCCAAATCGGTAATCTATTTGGCTCTAGCGCGTTGAAAGTCGGTAGCAGCAAATTCTCGATCCAAGAAGTCAGTCGCGAATTTGACCGCCAGCTCAATGGCATTCAACGACAAAATACCGGCGCGATTATTTCGCGCGAGCAAGCAGTCGAGCAAGGCCTTGTCGATCAGGTTATCACGGTGATGAAAAGCCGGGCGTCCCTGAATGAAGATTCTAGAGAGCTCGGACTGACAGCGACAGCAGCGATGGTGCAAGCCTATTTGCAAGCCGATGAAAAATTCCAAAACCCCACTTCCGGCAAATTTGACCAAGAAGCGCTGGGCTCAATCTTGCGCGAAAACTCGATCTCCATTGGTGAATTTCGCTCGCTGATCAAAGAAGAGATGGTACGCAATCAAATGGCCCAATCCATCGCCGCCCCGATGCCCGCCTCTGATACTCTGCTCAATGCGGTGATATTGCGCAATGGCGAGACCCGGTCGGTGACCTATATCAACGTCGATAAAACCCGTATCGCTGACGTGGCAGTGCCAGACCAAGCCGCACTTGAAGCGTGGTATCAGCAAAATATCAGTCAATTCACAGCGCCCGAATTTCGCAGCTTTACTGTCAGCACCTTGACAAGAGAAACATTTGCCGCAGGCATAGAAGTCAGCGAAACCGAATTACGAGAAGAATATGACGCCCGTAAAGACCAAATCAACGAGCCAGAGCTCAGAACTATACGCCAATTAACCGCACGCACCAAAACAGACGCAGATGCCCTGGCAGCGCGCCTAGCCGCGGGCGAAAGCCTGCCCGCTTTAGTCCAAGAACGTGGCCTCTCGCTTGATGCTGTGACCTTGAGCGACAAAACCCAATCCGCGTTAGGCGAGCTTGGCGAAGCAGCCTTTGGCGCCGCAAAAGGCAGCTTCACCGCACCGATCGAAACTGCGCTCGGCTACACTTTGGTCGAAGTCATTTCGATAACCCCCGGCAAAATTGTCACCTTTGAAGAAGCAAAGACGCAGTTACGAGATGATATTGCCGCCGAAGAAGCAGAACGAGCTTTATTTGCGGCTATTGAGGAGGTTGAGTTGGCACGGGATGAAGGGGCAACAATTTCCGATGCAATTGAAGCCATCCCAGAAGCCAAAACAGTCCGGTACGGTCCGGTTGATGATAAATTTTTCACCCCCGGCGGGGCGATCCTCAATGATCTATCAGCCGCAGCGTTAAGCGAAGCTTTCTCGCTCCAGGTCGGGGACGAATCAGATGTTCTTGATACAGATGATGGCACCGGCTATTATTTCGTTATTCTCGACGATATCACCCCGCCAACAGCGCAGCCTTTGGCCGATGTGGTAGAACAGGTCACGATCGGCTGGCGGGCGCAACAAACAAACGCGCTGGTCACCGCAAAAATTGCTGAATTACGCGGCAAGCTTGCCGGCGGAGCGCCGCTCTCCCAAATTGCCAGCGAAGCCGGGATCGATTTGCAAACCATGAATATCAATCGATCCTTACCAAATAATATCATGGCCACAGAATTGGTCAGTGATCTGTTCATCACCGATATAAACGCTATCGCGACCGGCAACACCGCCACTGGCAGTGGCCAGATTATCGCCCAGGTCAACAGCGCATCCTTGCAACCCTTGCCAAAAGACCCCGCTACTTTGGGTCAAACACGCATTCAGCTCGGTCAAATTCTTGGCCGCGAATTTTATGAAGCTTATCTCGCAACTCTCGACAGCGAGCTTGGGGTCAAGGTCAATCAGGGTCAACTGGCACAGGCTTTTGGGCTTGATGCGCCGCAATAATATCAGAGACGGCAAATGATCGCTCGGCTCACTTCACAACCAGACCCAGCCTTCGCCGCGCCGGCGCCGTCCTTCGATGATTTCGAAGCAGGCTACAAACAAGGCCAACCGCAACTGGTCTGGCGCAAGACCGTCAGCGACCTTGAGACGCCGGTCTCCGCCTATCTCAAACTCACCCAAGCGGCGACTAATAGTTTTTTGCTTGAATCGGTTGAGGGCGGCGAAAACCTCGGACGCTATTCCATCATTGGTTTAGAGCCAGACTTGATCTGGCGCGCCAATGGCGACAAGGCTGAAATCAACCACGACCCAAAAAAGCCAGTCTATACCGCGCAAGACAAACCAACCCTAGAGAGCCTGCGCGACTTGCTGGCGCAATCGCGCATCGATCTTCCCCCGGAGATAAAACACAAACTCCCGCCCATGGCCGCCGGTGTGTTCGGCTATTTTGGCTATGACACGGTCAGGTTAGTTGAACATTTACCGAACCGGCCAAAAGATGTTTTGGGGACGGATGATGCGATTTTCATTCGCCCGACTGTGCTTGCGGTGTTTGATAATGTGAAACAGGAAATTACCTTTTTAACCCCGGTGCGTCCTGATGGAACGCCGCCGCGAGAGGCCTATTTAGCGGCAAATGACCGGCTAACAAACATCATGTCGCGCCTCACCAAGCCGCTGCCGGAGGGCCATTTAGCCCCGCCGCCAGGTTTGCCCGACCCTGAGTTCACGTCCAATACACCGCCCAACACTTTCTCCCAGATGGTCAATAAAGCAAAAGACTTTATCAAAGCCGGGGATATTTTTCAGGTTGTGTTGAGCCAGCGTTATAGCGCTGAATTTCCCGCGCCGCCCTTTTCTCTCTACCGCACATTAAGACGCCTAAATCCGTCGCCTTTTATGTTCTTCCTCAATTTCGAAAATTGCACTCTGGTCGGGTCAAGCCCGGAAATTCTGGTCCGTGTGCGGGATAAGCAAATCACGATCAGACCGATCGCCGGAACCCGTCCGCGCGGCGCCACACAGGCCGAGGATATCGCGCTGGAAGCTGACCTTTTGGCTGACCCAAAAGAACGCGCCGAACATTTGATGTTGCTCGATCTTGGTCGCAATGATGTTGGACGCAGTGCTAAAGTTGGATCGGTGCGCGTGACCGAGCAATTTACCGTCGAGCGTTACAGCCATGTCATGCATATCGTCTCTAATGTAGTCGGCGATTTAGCTGACACCAGCGATGGCGTTGATGCACTTGGCGCTGGTTTTCCGGCAGGGACGGTTTCTGGCGCGCCAAAAATTCGTGCCATGCAAATCATTGATCAGTTAGAACAAGAAGCCCGCGGACCCTATGGCGGCTGCATCGGATATTTCTCTGCCGATGGCAATATCGACACCTGCATTGCTTTGCGCACCGCCTTGATCAAGGATGGCAAACTCCATATCCAAGCCGGGGCTGGCATCGTTGCTGATAGCGATGCCGCTGCCGAACATCGAGAGTGTGAAATCAAAGCCGGCGCTTTGGTCAGTGCCGCAAAAGCGGCTGTGCGACTTGGCTCACAATAAAAATAGAGCCTAATTTCAACAACATCCAACGCTCCTCATTTTTGCCCTATTCCGGGTCTTTTCTCGAGCCCTCGGGGGAGAGAGAGAGAGACCCCATGTCCCGTTTTAATTTCAAGCTCATGATTTTGTGCTGTTGCGCTGTGCTGGCCTCATCGGCGAGCGCCCAAGACGAGAAAAAACCAGACCAGAACCCACAATCGCAAAATAGTATCTTTGGAAATTTCCTGCCCTTTGTCGGAACCACTGTCAGCCCCTCTTTGACCCTGCCCGGCTTTCACGGGGTTGATCCGTTTACCGAACTAGATGGCACCGCAACGCTGCACCGCAGCGCCACTGGTATTGGCTACACCTATTCCGCTCGCAACCTCCAGCCAAATAGTAGCTATACGAATTGGTTCGTTGCTTTTAATAATCCAAAATCATGCTTTACGCCTTGTGCCTGCGGCCTCGAAGATTTGGAAAACCCCGCTGCGAATGTTGGCGTCTACTATGCCACTGGCCGGGTCTCTGACGCCTATCGTCAGGCCATATTTATGAGCGAAACCGATTATGGCGAATTACCCACCGGCGATGATCAAGTGCCATTTGATCTGTTAACAACTGCGGTCAAAACCAGAGCCGAAGTCCATCTCGTCATCCGCACCCATGGGCTGGCAGCGCAAGATGAGGGTCTTCGCGAGGACCAATTGACCAGCTTTAACAAAGGTTGCGGCCCGGATGGCTGTGTTGACCAACAAGTCTCCGTCCATCGCAGCCCGACCTGTTTTACCAGAGGTCGACGTCTGCGCCTTAATTAGTCAATCCGAGGTAAGATAGTCGAGATGTCGGGAGCTAGTTGATAGCGAGACCCCTCACCCAAATTTTAAGGAAAATTTGTGCATCTCCCTTGGGATAGGCAAACCAGTCATCTTCTTCGCCTCTCCTTTGGGAGAGGCCAGCGAGCCCTTGCGAGCGGGTGAGGGGTCAATAGATCAGCTTAGAAAAAACGTTCCCCACGGGTCAAACCGAGGGGAACGTTTTTTCTATCTGGGTGTTAGTCTCTACGTGGCCACGGGACCCCGCACTGCTAACGTTTGCGGCCATTGACATCATTGAAATAGCGGAAGAATTCTGAATCCGGCGACATCAGGATTGATGCTTCACCGCTGGCCGTTTTCTTCAAGGCTGTTTCATAGGCTGTGAGCGAGCGATAAAACGCAAAGAACTCCGGGTCCTTACTATAGGCATCGGCAAAAATAGCGTTGCGCTCGGCGTCTGCTTGACCACGGATTTTTTGCGACGTTTCTTGCGATTCAGCAATGATCCTGGCTTTATCCCGATCCGCTTCAGCTTGAATTTTAATCGCGGTTTCCTGTCCTTGTGACCGGATCGCTTGCGCTTGCTCTTGGCGTTGCGAGCGCATCTGCTCATAGACCCGTTCAGCATTTTCCTTTGGGAAATCAGCTTGGCGAATTTTCACATCAATGATTTTCACGCCAAAAGCACGGGCCTGCTCGGCAGTCGCGGTCGTGATCGTGGTCATCAAAGCTGCCCGCTTGGTGTTGATAATCTCGGTAATAGTCAAAGAGCCAAGGGCTTGGCGCATCGCATTTTCAAGGATCGAGGCGA
>JAZGEB010000027.1:0-2724 GCA_036478515.1 Parvularculaceae bacterium
CCCCGGCCTAAGGTCATCCCAAACCTTCGCCCGGGATGACCTATTTTTCTAGCGTTGAACCGAGAACCTGGCATAGAAGAACTGGCCCGGTATCGGATATAAGGTGCCGTCAAAGCTGTTCAAATCACAGGACAGACAGACCGGTATCGAGGTGTCGAAAACATTATTCACGCCGAAGGTGATTTTGCTTTCATGGCCGTATAAGTCTCCGGGACGCCAGCCAAACTGAATGTCAGTGAAGGTTCTTGAATCGATGACGTTCATCCCGCCAGCAACATCTGAACATTGCTCTGGTGCGAGCGCTGCCACCGTGCCCGGACATGCTTCATCCAATTCACTCAAATAGCGAAATGAGATCGAACCATCAAAGGCGCCATTTTCCCAGTCCGCAATAAAGGTTGATTTATAGCGGTTAAAGCCACGCTCCGGCGAGCCAAGTTCCGTCCCCGCCCGATCAAACACATCAAACCCGGTAGAGGTCGGCACACTTTCTTCATACGTATCAAGATAAGTGTTCAACCATTGGAAGCCAAAAGCGCCCAATGGACCCTCTTCGAGGTCAAGTTTGACCGACCAGTCATAGCCGGACGTTTCGATCCCGCCAATATTACTCAGTAGGCTGTTAAAGCCATTGATGACACCGCCGGATGTTCGGTTAATGCCCGAACAGGTCACAGGGTCAAGGGTGGCAATACATTGGTCCAGTTTGGTTTGTGGATCTGGTGGCTGGATCGCGTTTTCAATTTCAATATCATAGTAATCAGCTTCGAACACCAGATTGCTGATCCCTTGCATATCGTCCGCCCAAGCCGGAGCATAGACAAAGCCGATATTAAAGCTCTCAGAGGTTTCTGGCGTCAGATTAGTATTGCCGCCGGTTTGCACGCCGATTTGCGCGCCGAACTGAACATAGCTGCCATCTGTGGGGACACCAAGGGTGCCGCAATTGGCCAGCGTGGTAGCGTCAGCTATTGTGCCGCCGCCCAATCCCAAAAGATCAGAACAAGGATCATCGAGTGTTGCGTCGAAACGCGACCCGGTATTGAACAACTCGCCAATACCTGGCGCTCTAAAGCCTTCAGACCAATTACCGCGGAATATCAGCCCCTCATTAACGCGCCAATTCAGGCCCGCCTTGAAGACTTCATTTGACCCGAACAGATCATAATCCGACACCCGGACCGCGCCGCTAAAGTCCAAAGCTTGGACTAAAGGAAGATCAGCGAGAAGCGGGACGCTGACTTCAGCGTAAAACTCATCCACTTTGAAGTTACCCGCTGTTGGCGACGCCGGAACACCGGCGGTCTCACCCGCAGTGACCACTGCATCCGGGGTAAAGAAGCCTTCTTGATAGCGGTGCTCAAACCCGACCGCATAGCCAATCCGGCCGGCTGGCAAATCGAACAAATCACCAGTGATATTCGCGCTGATATCAAACTGTTCCTGCTGACTTTCGTCCTTTTGAATGAAGGTCACAAAGGCAAGCATTTCCGGCGTGATCGAGCCGGTGCCGTCTGGCCCTTGGCCGCCAAAATAATTAAACGGAACGCAGCCATCAATGCTGGCACCGCCGCCATCAACACACAAATTGAGCGGACCAAGCGCACGCTTCAGGCGCGCCGCATTAAATGCGCCGGTTTTGCGTTGATTGGCCTGAGCCTGAGCAAAGCTCGCATTGACATCCCAATAGACATCACGCTCGCCAAACGCCCATTTGCCATCCAGCGTTGCGCCGACAAACCAGGTATCGACATTTTGTTCAAACCGTCGCGGGCCCGCTTCAATCGGGCGTCGCCCGGCGAACACGAACGTATTGGCATCAAGCGAGAAGCCGAACGGGTTGAACGGGTTGGTAACATCAACCTCAATCGTATCCATAATGTTGCCATTGCCAGCCTCCGGGCCAATAAATAAGGGCTCGGGCGCAGCACGGTTGACCGATTGGCGATTGGTATAACTACCGACCAAGCGCATGGTCATCTCGTCGGTGATCTCATATTCCCCTTTGACAAACAGGTTCAGCCGTTGGTTCGGGGTCTGAATAAAATTAAACGGTTGGAAGTTGAACCGATCGGCGACCGTGAAGCTGTGGAAGTCACCGCCATCGGGATCATTCGGATCATAGACCGGCAGCGACGCCCCATCATTCAGCACGCCATCATTTAGCGTCACATCGTGAGTTATACTGGTGTTGGGATCGACAAAGAACAGCCGCGCTTGCGGTGTGCCCGAACTACAATTGCCCAGACATCGTCCGACACCGGCAATGGGAAATTCGGAAATCTCTCGATCCCCCGCCGCAACATCCTTTTGCTTCACATAAGAGACATTGAACAATAAAGCCGAGCGATCCGCCGCGGCGCCAAGGGTAATGTCATAATTTTCGGTCTCCCCGTCGCCATCGCCAAATTGGCCGTAATAAGCATTGGCACGAAACCCTTCAAAGTCTGACCGGGTGATGATCTTTACGACGCCAGCAATCGCATCGGAACCATAAATTGGCGATGCGCCATCTTGCAAAATTTCAATTCGCTGAATAATCCCTGTCGGGATGGTATTTAAATCAACCGAGCCGGGCACGCCGCTGGCAGAAGAGCCATTGATCCAGCGTTTGCCATCAACCAGAACCAACGTCCGCTTGGCCGAGAGATTGCGCAAATCAATTTCCGAAGCCCCAGCGCCAATACCGCTGCCATCAGGCGGAAAGCCAAGATTGCCTGAGGA
>JAZGEB010000028.1:0-13245 GCA_036478515.1 Parvularculaceae bacterium
CACCGACATCATACATCAGCACCGTCATCATCGCTTCGCCCGCTTCAATATCGAAATAATTGAAACTGTTGACCGTCACATCGGATGACCAGTCGAAGCGAATGATCCCGCCTGCGCCTTCATCATCGGCAGGAGTACAACTGGTGGCATTACAAGATGTGGAGCCGTCAGCCTCCTGAATAATCAGGACATTGCCTGGCATGAATAGGTCATTACCGGCGGTCGACAAATCATCAAATGGCGCGAGCAAGTCAGGATCTCTGGATGTACCCGGATTATCATTCGTATCGAAAATAACGCCATTATGAAAAGCGGCCCCGACGCGATTGTTGGTCACAGAAATGGTCAAGCCCTGACCCGCATATTCATTATCCATGATCGTCCCTTGAGCAAATCCCTCAAAGGTGATGACGGCGGCTGATGCTGGCGCAGCAATCATCGCTGTCGCTAAAAAAGCTGCGGACGCAATTATAAATTTCTTGGACATGGGCTCTCCCCCTATAAAACTAAAAACAGACCCCAAACATAGCACGCTACCTAATGGTTAACAAGGCGGGTAACAGCGCTGAGGCCGATTTGCCGCAACGCTAATAAACACTTTATTGGCGCTGTTGCTCGCCTTACTCACCTTCGGGTTGCTTCGTCAGCGGCCCGTTCTAACATGCGCCCATAGGAGTTTTTCATCAGGTCTTTTGAGTTCCGCAACAATGTTTCCGCATCAATAAATCCCATTTGCAGGGCAACTTCTTCGAGTGACCCAACTAACACACCTTGGCGCTCTTCGATGGTTTGGACAAAATGTGATGCTTGCAGCATTGAATCAAAGGTCCCGGTATCGAGCCATGCATAGCCTCGGCCCAAGGTTTTGACTTGCAAGCTGCCCTCTTCCAGATAGAGCTGGTTCAAGGTCGTTATCTCTAATTCCCCTCGGTCTGAGGGCCTGACTTGTTTGGCTTTTTCGACCACGGTCTCATCGTAAAAATATAATCCAGTGACGGCAAAAGGCGATTTTGGTTTTGCCGGTTTTTCTTCGATACTCAAAACCGCTCCCTCTTTGTCAAACTCGACAATGCCGTAGCGTTCAGGATCGGTGACATGGGAAGCAAAAACCATGGCACCTTGTTGGATCGTATAAGCCTCTCGCAAGAGAGAACTAAGGCCGCTGCCATAAAAAATATTATCGCCCAAAACCAGGGCACATTTATCCCCGGCAATAAATTCTTCGCCAATCAAGAAAGCTTGCGCCAATCCATCCGGAGATGGTTGTGCTGCATATTGAAAATTGACCCCAAATTGACTGCCATCGCCCAACAAATTCTGAAACAAGCTTTGCTCATGCGGCGTTGTGATAATCAGTATATCCCTTATACCCGCCAGCATTAAAACACTGATCGGATAATAGATCATAGGCTTGTCATAAATGGGTAACAGCTGTTTGCTGACGCCCTTAGTGATCGGGTAGAGTCTTGTACCAGACCCTCCAGCCAGAACAATACCTTTCATGTGCGGTCTCCTTCATGAGCTGACCTATTGGGACCAAGGGCTGTCACCACAAGGGCAAGAGCGGGACGCCAATCCGGCGCTATTATAGCGTAGTCAGTTGCAATTTTTGTGCAATTCATCACCGAAAAAGCTGGCCGCTTGGCCGGCGTTGGATAATCGCTGGACGGGATATCGATCACCTTCGTGGCGAGCCCAGCCTGGTCAAAAATGGCTCTGGCAAAATCAGCCCAACTGACCGATCCGGCACCAGAATAATGGTAAATGCCGGACGGTTTTTGCGACGTCGCAACGAGGTCTTCGGCGAGTTTGATGCACGTGCTGGCCAAATCATGGGCACATGTGGGCTGACCGATCTGATCGGCCACGACACTCAGCTCGTCTCGCGTCTTCGCAAATCGCAGCATGGTTTTGACAAAATTAGCGCCATATTCAGAAAACACCCAAGAGGTCCGCACAATCGCATGACGGCAGCCAGAATCAATAATCGCCTGTTCGCCGGCCAATTTAGAGCGACCATAAACGCCAAGCGGATTTGTTGGATGGTCCTCCGTATAGGGTGTATCCGCTTTGCCATCGAAAACAAAATCCGTCGAAATATGCACTAAGGGGATATGCTGTTCACGGCAGGCATGGGCTATTTGCTCGGGGGCAGCGGCATTGACCAATTGGGCCAGCGCTTTTTCTTCTTCGGCCTTATCAACACCCGTAAAAGCAGCAGCAATAATCACCGCGTCGGGTCGCACTTGCTTGATGATCGCAGGCAGCGTTTCGGGCTTGGCAAAATCAGCGCCAGCGCGGTCAAGCTGTGTGACTTTATGGCTGGCGTCGCGAAGCGCGCGGTGCAGTGCTTGGCCGAGTTGTCCGCTTGTCCCAAAAATCAGAATATGCATCGGGTCCCCCGCATCTATTTTTTCTGCGCCAAACCAAGCCGATCAGCTTGGTAACCACCTGATAAAATTTGCTGCCACCAATCTTTATTATCAAGATACCATTGCACAGTTTTTTTCATGCCCTGTTCGATTGTCACCGAAGGCTTCCAGCCCAATTCGCGGTCAATTTTGCTCGCATCGATCGCGTAACGCATATCATGACCGGGGCGGTCTTTGACAAAGGTAATCAGGTCACGGTGCTTTTCATCTCGCGGCGCAAGCTCGTCCATGAAATCACAAATCATGTGGACCAAATCAAGATTGGTCCGTTCATTGTGCCCGCCAATATTATACGTCTCGCCGAGACGGCCTTGTTGCAGCACACTCAACAATGCGGCGGCATGGTCTTCAACATAAAGCCAATCCCGGATATTATCGCCCTTGCCATAGATCGGAATATCTTGGCCCTCAAGACATTTGAGGATGACCACCGGAATAAGCTTTTCTGGAAACTGGTACGGGCCATAATTATTCGAGCAATTGCTGGTCACGACAGGTAATTGATAGGTTTCCGCCCAAGCACGCACCAGATGATCTGACGAGGCCTTTGAGGCGGAATAAGGTGAGTTTGGTTTGTAAGATGTTTCTTCCGTAAACAGACCAGTGCTGCCCAACGTGCCATAGACCTCATCGGTTGAGACGTGATGAAACCGAAACGCCTCTCTGGCCGCACCAGTAAGAGTTTCAAAGTGGCGTCGTGCGGCTTGCAATAGAATATAGGTGCCAATAATATTGGTTTCGATAAAAGCGCCCGGCCCATCAATCGACCGGTCAACATGAGATTCGGCGGCCAAATGCATGATCGCGTCAGGGTGATGGCGATCAAAAACGGTGTTCACCCCCTCCGCATTGCAAATATCGACCTGTTCAAACACATAATTGGGATGATCGGCGACCGAGGCAATATTATCGAGATTGGCAGCATAAGTCAGACAATCAAGATTGACCACCTGATGGCCCGCAGCAATGGCCTGACGGATCACAGCTGAGCCAATAAACCCCGCCCCGCCTGTTACGATTAGTTTCACGAAAATGTCTCCTTAGCCGCCAGCCCAAAAGGGGCTTATATCCTTAATATAGTCGCCTTCACAACCGGTTACCGGCTTTGTTCCCCTCACTATGAAAGGCTATGGTTAACGAAGTTGTTGGCCCCCCAATTGCAACGCCTTATTAACCAGCCGTTAACCGTCAATAGGGGGTATGCCCATGTTCTTGTCTTTTCTCTTTAGCGCCCGCAAATCCAAATCTGTGGCGATCCTGTTCAACCGGCCGGTCTATAAGGATCGATCCAAAGCAACACTGACAATCGGTGCGACGCTATGGAATAACCTTAGCCATAGCGCCCAACAAGAAGTGGTAGCACGGTTGAAATCACATGGGTTCTCCGGCAGTCAAAAGTTTTGTCGCCGCAGAATGTCTCTGACAAAGAGCAATGCAGAAGCGTTGGCGTATTATGCGGGCCTGTTTTTATAAGCTTGCAAGCGGTGTAACGGTCTACGAGCTGTTTCCATCATCGCGACTGGTCCGCACCCAGCCATTACCTTTTTTTGCCGGATTATAGACTTTGAGTTTCAGACCGACAAATTGGATCAAAGCAGTCAACCTAATCGCGCCACTGAGGTTATGCCTGATTTTTGAATAGGCAATAATCAGCCCCAACAAACACAAAACCAGAGCGACTAAAGCAAGGCCAAGCGGCGTGGCTAAGCCGGTAAAACCCCAGAACAAGCCACCGATGACACACGCCGCCAATACCAATCCCAACAAGATTGTCACCGGCGGTATCGTCAAATCAGCAAATTGTGCGGCGGTTTTTAAGCTCGGCTTTTTAATCACTTTGAGCGCCAGCCTTGGTCCCCACTCGGCCATGACTTGCAACGTTCCATGCTCCCACCGCTGGCGCTGGGTCATCTCCCCTTCCGCCTTAACCGGAAAGACGCTGCGGACAATCGCCGCATCGCAATAGACGCCGGCAAAACCTTTTGTCGATAATTCCAGCCCCATGACCAGATCTTCAACGAGGTGGCCATGATTGAGATTGGCAGCGCCAATCGCCGCCCATGGCAAACACATACCGGTGCCGTTCATCCTCGTCGGCGCGCCAAGCCGATGTAAGCCTTGCTTGCGCACAATATTCATCACCGCCCAAGCAAATTCACTGATGATCTGACCGGTGCTGCCCTCATCAGTTTCAGTTGACGGCCGCTCCATTTCATAACGCGCCTGAACCGGCAGGCCGGTTGCTGCGGCTGTTGCCACCAAGATATCCCGGCTCCCCGCAACAAGATCGCAATCTGCATCAATGATCAGGACAAAATCCGGCGGGTTTTGAGTCAAATGCTGGACCCCAAAATGGAGCGCATAGCCCTTGCCACGTTGCTCGGCATTATCGCGTTCAATCACCTCAACACCAGCAGCCCTGGCCAAAGCGGCGGTATCGTCGTCACAATTATCAGCAACAACCAGAATATCTGTCGCCAGCGCTTGGGTTTTGAGCCGCTCTAAAGTCGCCCCTAAGCCAGCCGCTTCATTATGAGCAGGCACCAGCAAGACGCACCGCGCGCCCTCTGGCGGCGCCGGCAGGCGCTCGCGTTTCGGGCGGGCCAAGAGGGTTTCGAGAAAAATCATCCCTGTCGGGATCAACAGCAGCGAAAAAGAAACAATAAGGAGAAAATTAGCAACCCAAATCATGTGCGCGCCTCCTCTTCAATCGCATCGAGCAAAATCGGCACTTGATCGGTCACGACATGGTCGCGCATAGCAGCATGGTGCGCCGCCTCCCCCATCCCAGCCAAGTCTTCAAGACTTGCCTCGTGGGCCGATTTCAATGCTCGCTTAATCGCTTGCACGTCCCCGGCGGGGATCATCCAGCCATTGACCCCGTCGCTGACCAATTCTGGGATACCAGCAATATAGGTTGTTATGACGGGGGTCTTGAGGAACATGGCTTCCATTAACACGACCGGCAGGCCTTCTGCAAAACTCGTCAACACCATCGCTCTGGATTTTAAAATCAAATCGCAAACCTGACCGCTATCAATCCACCCGGTGATGGTCACCAGGTTTTCAAGCTGGTTTTGGCGAATAAACTGATCAGCTTGCGGCCGCATATCGCCGTCCCCGCCAAGAGTGAGGGGGATATCAACGCCTTCATCGCGCAATTGCTTGATCGCTTCGAGCAAGAGAAGTTGGCCCTTTTGTTCACAAATACGTCCGACACACAAATAACCAGACGGGGCTGTCGGTTTGGTTTTGCCCGCCCAATAGGCAGGATCGAGGGCGCAATGAACAACTTTGATTTTGGCCCATTGATCATAAGAGCACCAGCGCATTAATTGGCTACGGCCAAAAGAGGAAACCGCGACAACGAATTTGCTATCGTGGATTTTATCCCGAAGGCCAAGACTTATGGGCCGATCAAATTCTTCTGGGCCATGCACGGTAAAGCTATAAGGGATACCGGTAATGTGATAAGCCAAGCGTGCGATAAAAGCAGTGTTCGTGCCAAAATGCGCGTGCAGATGTGTGATACCATCTAGCTTCAACCATTTGCCCAAAACCAATGCTTCGGCAAGATATAAAAACGGATATATCCGTCCCCGATCAGGTTTGATACCAGCCTTGAAACACATGCCGAGCAATTTTGGCATTTTGCCGATATTGCGAAAGGCTTGCCCAAGTGCCGTGATCGCGAGGCGACCTTTGCTGCCAGCCAGCATGTGTCTGGTTTTGGCATTCTCGTCTTGCATCACCTTGTCGCTAAAATCGACATCAGATTTTCGCAAAGCATAGCGCGTTACCGGGGCGTCCAGTCTCTCAAGCTCGAGAATTTCGCGGGTGATGAATGTATGACTAATCGTTGGGTACTGATTAACCAAATATCCAATACGAGGTTGGTTAGGTGTTGGGTCAGACGTCATCGCTTAGTCGCCGCTATCAATTATTGCACAAAGGCAGGGTCAACAGATGTATCGAGCAGACCATGATTTGACCTGTCATTGATGACTGCCTCAATGGTTTTTCGGTCAATCTTGTCTTGCCCTTCGGAAAAAGCGTAAACCATGGCGGTATCACAAATGATGTTGATCGCACGTGGAACGCCCTTACTGGCTTGATGAACCATCATCAAAGCTTCATCGCTCAACAGATGTTTATCACCGCCACAGATGACCAGACGTTGCTGGATGTAGCCATATGTCTCTTGCGGCTTTAGTGGTTTTAGATGGTAGTGGGAAACCACACGCTGGCGCAATTGGGTTAGGTTGGGCTGGTTGATGATCCGACCGAGCTCAGGCTGGCCGAGTAAAACAAGTTGTAACGCCGGTTTGCCATTATAGAGCTTATCGGCCAATAGCCGGAGGCCTTCCAGTGTTCCTTCATCAATGAGTTGGGCTTCATCGATGAACAACACAGCTTTGCTGTTCTTGTTTGCTTGCGCTTGCAAGAATTGCTTAAGAGCTTCGAGACTATCAATTTGGCTATCAAACTTATACGGCCGGCCAAAAGCATAAAGCACCCAAGCATGCAGGTCTTCGCCTCGCCCAGCCTGCCCTTCAAGGCGGCCAATTTCAAAATTATATTTATTCCCAGTACAGAGTTTTTCCAGTAAAGTGGTTTTACCGCAACCGATTTCACCAGAAATGACGACCACGCCATGGGTCGAGGTCATGCCATAAGACAGCATTGTGTGGGCCATCCGATGGCCTTCTGCCCAATAGATCATCCCTGGCTCTGGAAAGGCAGAAAATGGCCGGGCTGATAAGTTAAAATGCTGTTCGTACATAAGTCATTTCCCGGACAACAAAACAGGCCCGACTTTCGTTGCGGGCAGGCGATCGCCGGTTACATACCGCGACGCCTGCCCAGATCTACTTAGTTATATTACTGACCGGTTAAATATTTTTGAATAAGCTCTCGGTCTATCGCCCGGTGGTCTTCACCACTTATCTGCAAAGTCAGTTCCAGTGCTTTGCGACCCTCAACGGGATCAGCATTCTCATATGAGATGATACCGTGGTGATATTGCACTTCTGCATTATCTGGCAGAGCATGCACTGCTTGCTTACTAAACAGTTGAGCTTTTTGCTTATCACCGGTCTTAAAATAAGCCCAAGCGAGCGTGTCGAGATAGTAGCCACTTTCAGAGTTTCTGAAGCGAATGGCAATATCTAACGCCTCTTGCATATCTACCGGGTCGGTACTGGTTTCCATTAACATATTGGCGAGATTATTGGCGATCACGTCCTGTCCGGGAAACTGTTTATTGAGAATCCGCAAGATCCGAATGGCCTCTTCAAATTCTCCCGTATCAATCAATTCGCTAGAGAGAAGAATGTTGAGCCGATCCTGGCGCGTGGCTTTTGTCAGACCGTCACGCAGGATTGGAATCGCCCCTGCCTTTTGGCCGAGGGCAATTTTAGCGCGGTACATCAAAATATGGGTGCCGTCATCTTCGGGTGCGTCTTTTTGTAATTTCTTGATCACCGTCTCAGCTTGGGTTGGCTTGCCACTGCGCAAAAGGACTTCAGCATATTGTTTGCGCTGGCGTAAATTTCCACCGTCTTTGGCGATGCTCTCATTTAAGAAGCGTTCCGCATTGTCATATTGGTTCAGACGAAGATATGTATCAACCAGTTGGGAAGAAATACGCATGTTATTGGGATCTTCCGCTGACAGTCTTTCAAGCATCGTGATGGCTTGTGGGTAGCGCTGTTCGAGTAATAATATTCCAGCTTCGAGTAGTGGAATTTTAGCGTTTGACGGATCGAACTGGCGCAACCGTTCAAGCGATATTCTGGCTTGGTTTTCTTGTCCCAATGCAATTTGCGTCTGGGTTAGGAAAACCATCGTCGGGATGTCACCCGGATTATTTTCAAGAAACTTATTGGCAATTTCTACCGCCCCTTCACCATCATTGCGACGCAAGAGGAATGATTCATAGGCTTGGGCGATCACTCGATTATCTTTTGAAGCGTCTAAGGCTTTGGCGTATTGAGCGTTAGCAAAGTTATCATTCCCAGTGCGATCATAAGCACCCGCGAGTAAAACCATTGCCCGCGCATTGTCGGGCTCTTGCTCTAGCGCTTCACGTAATGTGTTGATGGCGTCGTCATATTTTTCTTCAACCAGTAAAATCCGCGCCGAGATAATTAACGCATTCGGGTTTGCTGGGTCGAGTGCGCGAACTTCATTTGCAAGCACACGCGCTGTTTCAATATCTTTTTCAACCAAGGCCATATAGGCCAATGAATTACGGGCTTTGTTTTTGTCCTCTACATCGGGTGCGTCCTTGCGGATGGCCTCTAGACCTGCGCGACATTTTTCAACCTGCGAAGATTTGCAGAACAAGTCAGCTCTGGAAAAATACAAATTAAAGTTAGTTGGGTCCGATGCGATAAAGTCATTAATACGTTCGATAGCTCGATCAATATCACCGGCATAATAATCAAATTCAGCCAGGCGCATTTGCAACCCGGTTTTGTCATCGGATTGCGGGATGATTTCTTCGTAATACTGGCGGGCTAAATTGTAATCTTTCATTTTGATGCCGGCATATTCAGCGCGCTGAATTTTGTACATCAAATTTTCCGGATAGCGTTTTATCAACGTCGCAAAGACCGCCATGACGCCTTCATCACCGCGAATTCTCTCGGACAATACCAGCTTCACGAGGAGTAAACTTTGCGGGTCTTTGACTTTGGTAATCCCTTCATCAAGGATGGCCATCGCTTCTTCGAAATTCTCAATCGACATTTGGTCGGCGGCTAAAACATTGTAGACCTCCGCATTAGAGGGGTCTTCTTTTTGGACCTGCCGGGCGATTTTTCGTGCTTCTTCATTTTTATTATCAAGGATAAGAGCCGCCGCTTTTAAAGATAAAGCATTAGCATCCCCCGGCTTGCCGCGCAGGGCAGCTTCCGAATATTTCAAAGCATTGTCTTTGTCTTTTGTCAGCAAGGCAATTTGGGAGAGGGAGATATTCGCTTCATAATGGTCAGCATCGACATTGAGTATCGCCTTCATATTCGAGACGACACTGCGATAGTCTTTTTGCCGCATCGCAATCTCGGCCAAGCCGAGATGGGCTTCAATGTTTTCATAATCCTTCGACATCGCATTTTGGAACTGGATCCGAGCCGTGTCATAGTCACCCGCTTCAAGGTATTCAGTCCCACTTTTGGCAAACTCAATCGCTTTTTGCTCTTTATTGCCACAAGCGGTCAGCAGCACCAAAGACAGGGCCCCTGCTGTGATAAACTTTGCCTTACGCATGATCGAGATCCTTTGGTTGTTTTCTTTTGGTTAACTATAATTGGGTTGGTTGTGACGTAACGATATTAACGGCGCGTTAGCGTCTAGTCCCGTTGAATGAAACCTGACTTACTTGGCCCGTCATATTGTCCCCCGATGCGTCTTTGGCCAGTACTTTGTCCTGAAACCGGCAATCGTTCAAGGCCATGATGAGACGCGATGTTTTATCTGTCCCGCCAATGGTGAATTTATGGCCCGATTGTTCTGTCCGGTGCGCGGCCAATTGTAATAGCCCCATGAGACTGAGATCAATACAGTCTGCGGCGGCAAAATCAACATGGACATCAAGGTTCGCTGCAATCGCTGCCTTCAGGGCCTCTCTCGTCGGCGTAAGGGCCGCCTCACGGCAGTCTGCGCCAAGATGGACAACCACTTGCCCTGCTTGAGGCTGGATTTGGCTCATCGTCTCTGATTTTACGCCCTTGCTATTTTTTCTGCCGAGCAAGGTGCGGATCAGCATACAGCGGGTCGCGAACCCCGGTAGCGCCAGCAAATTTTGGCCGTAGCGCAAGGCGAGTTTCGGGTCTTCTTTGATCCGCCACAACCATTCTAGGCCAAGCCGCTGTAACAATTTTGGCGCTCGCTGAATTGTCCCAGAGGTAAAATCAACCACAGCGCCGAGCGGGGCGATGATCCGAGCCGCGAGGCGCTCAAAATTTTGCTCAATCCAGAGCTGACCCTTGCGCGATGACAAAGAAACGATCAGCAAATCCGGGTTGCCGGCACTCACTTCATCAACAATTTCCGGCGCACTCATCTGGTCTACCGTGCCAAAGCCAGGATTAAACGATCCAATCGATGTGACACCACCATCTTCATGGGTGAGCGCCGCCGCCGCTTTTTCAGCTGCGCCTTCGCGGCCGCCAAAGAAAAACACTGAGCGAGAGCCGCGAAAAGACGGTTTGGTCTTGCGCAGGCGGTCAAATAAAGAGGACCCCTGGACCCGGGTTTTTAGCGGGATACCAGCGATTTTGGCCAATAGAAGCACCGGCATGCCGTCGCATACAGATAAATCAGCCGCAATCGTTGTGCGCCGAAAATCAGCGTCATTGCGGGCCATATGGATCCAGTCAAGATTTGGCGTTGAGAGCCACATTTTGCCGCCAGAATTAATCGTACGGTCAATCGCTGTTGTGGTTTGGGCCATTGTTAGCGCGTCGATCGGCACGCCCAATAATGAAAATACCTTGCGGTCAAACGTCTCGTCAGCCAAGGGCAGTACAGCCGCTGCAGCTTTGCGCTCAGTTTCCTGAACTGACCGCAATGGCAGGGTGTCCTGATCTCTTTTTTGACTTAACTCGCTCAATTTGCACCCCATTTGCCTAACTCGGCTGGCTTTCGTGTTTTAACTCTTGGATGTTAATTCAGCAAGATCGGGACCATTTTTTAGGGTATTGCAATGCGATAACACACTTTCCCTTGGGGAGTGGTCACAAGCTTGGTTTTACATAGTATAATTCGACATCGAAACGAATTAACCAGGTGGTTTACAAAAGGGTAAGCTGCCAAAAAGCACTGGAATGGCCAGTGCCAAGGTTAATGATTATGGTTAATATCTTCAAAATAAGCATGAGTGCCCCGGCTCAGCACATTATCTTGTGGCGTCACCTCATGAGCTGCAATCGATCCGGCGGTGGTCAGCCGGTCATACAAGGGGTCGAAGTCCTGATAACAAGCATCGAGTAAATCTTGAAAGCTATCAACGACAAAATAGGTTTGCTGGAAATCATCGATAATATACTTAGTCTGCATGATCCGCTCGAGGTCAAATTTCAGCCTATTGGGACTGTCATTTTCGAGCGAGAAGATGGTTTCTGCTGGTGACGACATAATCCCGGCGCCAAAAATTCGCAGCTCCCCAGCCTCCCGGATCAACCCGAACTCTACCGTGTACCAATATAACCGCGCCAGATTAGGCAAGACATTGCGTTTCGCCGCCGCGATCCCACCCTTGCCATAGGCCTGCATAAACTCAGCAAAGACCGGATTAGCCAAGACCGGGACATGGCCAAAAATGTCGTGAAAAATATCGGGCTCTTGCAGATAATCAAATTCCTCTTCGGGGCGGATGAACGCCCCCGCCGGAAAGCGGCGATTAGCCAGATGCTCGAAGAACACTTCATCCGGGACCAAATCCGCAACCGGGACCACCCGCCATCCAGTTAGCTTCTCAAGCCGGTCTGAGAGCCGCTCCATATTCGGAATGCCGCCGCCTTCAGACAGCTGCAGATCATCCATCGCCTTGATAAAGCCGTCATAGGCGCGGCCGGGGAGGAGCTTTTTTTGCCGGTCAAACAACCGCGTCCAGCGATCATGCTCCTTTGGGGTGTAAGTCTCCCAAGCTTGATCGATGGTGAAATCGGTGTTTTTCGGCGCGTTACGATAGCGGTTTTTATCGAGCGGGGTCGGCGACGATTGCATAGTATGAGCCTTTGTTGCCCGCACTATAAACAATCCGGCAGAGAATATCTGCCGGATTTCAATTTAATTTCGCTTGAAGCCCTGAAAATTATTGCGCCGCCGCCGCCATCCACTGACGGGATGGGAATTTATAGAATTTATGCGTCCCAATCGTTGCGGTTGGCTGTAGATTAGGCGCCCAATATGGCGACACATAATTGGCATGGTAATGGGTGGCGTTACGCGACACAGGCATGTGAATGCCGGCCATGATCGCCGTTGCCATATTGTCAGCACGGTCCCAGTGGGTCACTTCTAGCGGTCTGTCTTTCGAGCCATCACAGGTGAATGAGAACTGACAGCCGGTTTTGCGGGTCGAGCCTTGATAGACGACGCCGCAGACGGTGTCGGGATAAGTCGAGCTCTTGACCCGGTTTAAGATCACATCGGCGACAGCAACGCGGCCAATAGCAGCTTCATTGCGCGCTTCATAATAAATCGCTTCGGCCAGACATTGCTGTTCTTTACCACGCACGGCGGCGACTTTGAGCAATGTTGGATCAAGCGGGTCGAGATCATCAAGCGACGCCTCAATTGGCCGGGTCGCGACGGCATGCTGTTCTTCTTCCAGAAATGCCAGATAGTCGACGAATAGACCCTCAATCTCAGCGCTATCAGCTGCGGAAACCGCCGCTGCTGCTTGCGCTTGTTGGAAGCGTTGGCCGGAAAGAATAGTCAAAAATACGGCGGCGACGACGAGCGCGCCAGCAAATATCTTGCGGCTCTGCCAGCAAACACGCCATGTGACCGCCTTGGCGGTCGGTGAATATGGCGCGATGCCGTGATGTTGTTTCGTTACAATTTGTTGTCGTGCAGTCATAAGTCCAAAATGTCCCTATTAGGCTACCTTCAACCCCAGCAGCCCAATCCAATGCAGGATACAGGCCCTCTGGGGAGGATATGACAGTTCGTATGCTGCAAAGCAACAATTTAACGATGGTTAAGGGGTTGTTAATTTTCCCCCTAAATTAACCAGTTATTCGGCTGATTTAGCTCAATTTTTACGAGGATTTGACGCAAATTTGGGTCAATTTTTACCGTA
>JAZGEB010000029.1:0-5336 GCA_036478515.1 Parvularculaceae bacterium
TGGTGTGATAACCAAGGTCAAACAAGGCATCGAGTTTGTCCGTATCAAGATGCGCTATGACATCCTTATCGGCTTTTAGATTATCCAAAAACGCACCTTCACCGCGCCACGCTGGCATGGCGTTGCGCTGGACCAGCCGATAAGCATCTTCTCTGGATGACCCGGCTTGGGTCAGCGCCAGTAAGACGCGTTGTGAATGGATCAAGCCGCCAAGGCTGTTCATATTAGCGAGCATATTTTCCGGATAGACAACCAGTTTTTCAATCACGCCGGCTAAGCGGTTTAAAGCAAAATCAAGATGGATGGTGGTGTCAGGGCCGATGCCGCGTTCGACGGAGGAGTGAGAAATATCCCGCTCATGCCAGAGCGCAACATTTTCCATCGCCGGCATCACCGCCATGCGCACGAGGCGGGCCAGGCCGGTAAGATTTTCGGTCAAAATTGGGTTGCGCTTATGAGGCATCGCCGACGAGCCTTTTTGGCCTTTCGAGAAAAACTCTTCCACTTCTAAAACTTCCGTGCGCTGAAGATGGCGAATTTCCACCGCGACATTTTCAATTGAGGACGCAATCAAACCAAGGGCGGCGAACCATGCGGCATGGCGATCGCGCGGGATTACCTGAGAGGAGACCGGCTCTACACTGAGACCCATTTTTTTTGCCACATGTTCCTCGACTGCCGGATCAATATTGGCGAAAGTCCCGACCGCGCCGGAGATCGCGCAGGTGGCAATTTCTTCGCGGGCGACAAGCAAGCGTTTTTTGCCTCTGGCAAATTCGGCATAAAACCGCGCCAGTTTCAGACCAAATGTTACGGGCTCCGCATGGATGCCATGGCTGCGGCCAACGCAAACTGTGTCTTTATGTTCTATCGCTCTGGATTTCAGAGCGGCCAAAACCCGGTCCATGTCGGCCAGTAATATATCGGTGGCGCGCATCATTTGTACCGAGAGGCAGGTATCGAGCACATCTGACGAGGTCATGCCTTGATGGACAAAGCGTGCTTCATCGCCGACGATTTCTGCCAGATGGGTCAAAAATGCGATCACATCATGTTTGACTTCCGCCTCGATCTCATCAATCCGGGCGACATCAAACTCAATTTCACCTGCCTTTTCCCAGACTTTGGCTGCGGCTGCTTTGGGAATGACGCCGAGTTCCGCTTGCGCATCGGCCGCATAGGCTTCGATTTCGAACCAGATGCGAAATTTCATCTGGGGCTCCCAGATAGCTGCCATTTGTGGTCTTGAATAACGGGGGATCATCTCTTGGGTCCTGACAGAAAAGCGTCAGCACGCCATAGGCGCATGGGCAAGGTTAGGCAAGAACCGCCCCTAAAATAACATGAAGCGGCAGACCTAAAAGATCTACCGCTTCATGCGTAAACACCCTTTTTGGAAGGTAAAGAGGAGAGGACCAAAAAGGGTAAAACGACAGATCAGCCCCTGAGAGAAATCTCTCGCGTCTGCCGTATGCAATTTTGGTCAGACGCTGGCGAGTGTTTTGGCCAGATCAAGAAGGCGCCGTTTGGGGGCATCCTTCATCATGTGATAGGCCCGGACCAGATCAATCGTCTCTTTGTCTGAGAACACATCTGGCGCAATATAAGCCTCATCTTGCGGATTTGCGGTCGGCGTTTCGGCAAAGCCATTCGCCATTTCGGCCGTCTGGGCCGTTGCGTTCATATTCATATCGTCAAAAAAGTACGATACTGGCACGCCCAAAGCGGTTGCGAGTGTCCAAAGTCGTGACGCGGAAACCCGGTTGGCCCCGCTTTCATATTTTTGAATCTGTTGAAACTTGATCCCAACGGAAGACGCCAAACGCTGTTGGGTCATGCCCAACAAACACCGACGTTGCCGTAAACGCTGACCGACATGAAGGTCTACTGGATGCGCCATAATACTACTCCTTACAAAACTGACGGCGGCTGACACACTCATTCCACGAAGCCCCCCAGCAGTGGGTGAGCGTCCAAAAGGACAAAGGCCAGCTCGCCTCGGGATTGTTTATTTCAAGAGCCATGCCGGTTGGTGCGTGTGTCGGGTTTTCGCCAGCTTGAGAGCTTTGCGCAAGCTGTCAGCGAGGTTGAATTTCGCTGTGTAATGAAGAGGTTAAGCTCGAATGCCGGAGCGTGGATGCTGATCCTACAGTCTTGGCCCAGCTCAGCCTTGACCCGATTTTGGGCACGAGGGGAGCGGATGGTGCCTCAAAGTTGTATAAAATTGAGCCAATCTCTTGCGCCATTTTGGCGCATTTATTTGCCTCACGGGCCACAGCCCTCCAGCGGGGCGGGCTTGCGCCCGGAGCCGTGGTCACGGCTCTTGGGCATTTTTACCGGCAATGCCCTGCTTAGGCTGCGTTTTCTTTGGCGGTTTTTTTGCGCAAATGTGGCTCTAGCTCTCTTTTGCGCAAGCGGACATTTTCCGGGGTGACTTCGACCAGTTCATCATCGTCAATATAGGAGATTGCTTGCTCGAGGGACATTTTACGCGGCGTGGTCAGGCGCACGGCTTCATCCTTGCCAGCGGCGCGGATATTGTTGAGCTGTTTGCCTTTGAGCGGATTAACTTCGAGGTCATTGTCTTTGGCGTTTTCGCCGATGATCATACCCTTATAGACCTTAACGCCAGAGCCGATAAACATCACGCCGCGTTCTTCCAGGTTCCACAAGGCATAGGTGACCGCTTCGCCAGCGCCATTCGAGATTAACACGCCATTGCGTCGGCCTTCGATCGCGCCTTTATAAGCTGCGTGTTCGAGATAAGATCGGTTGAGCACGCCGGTGCCTCTGGTGTCAGTTAGAAACTCGCCATGATAGCCGATTAGCGCCCGAGCAGGACCGTTTAGTATCAGCCGG
The DNA here is from genome assembly GCA_036478515.1 of Parvularculaceae bacterium. Classification (GTDB taxonomy): domain Bacteria; phylum Pseudomonadota; class Alphaproteobacteria; order Caulobacterales; family Parvularculaceae; genus CALLVA01. The sequence continues at coordinate 2,860 of JAZGEB010000029.1, forward strand.
GTTTTCCCGCCGCCGGTTGGTTTTAGTTCAACTAACTCGCATTTGCGCTGGGTCAATTTTTCAATCACGACGCCGGTATAATCTTCATCGACATCAATGACGATTTCTTCGATCGGCTCCAAGCGTTCGCCATTCTCACCTTCACGATAGAGAACTTTTGGTCTCGACACGGATAGCTCAAAGCCCTCACGACGCATATTTTCGATCAACACCCCAAGTTGCAATTCACCGCGCCCAGCAACTTCAAACGCATCGCGATTAGCGGCCTCGGTCACACGGATGGCGACATCGCCTTCGGCTTGGCGCAACAACCGTTCACGGATGACCCGGGATTGCACCTTCGAGCCTTCACGGCCGGCCAGCGGTGAATCATTCGCCGATATCGTTATGGAGAGGGTCGGCGGATCAACTGGATCAGCGGTGAGCGGCTCGGTGACACTGACATCACAAATTGTATTGGAGACGGAAGCTTTGCCAAACCCGGCAATAGCAATGATATCGCCTGGCATAGCCGTTTCAATCGGTTGGCGTTTTAATCCGCGAAAAGCGAGAATTTTGGTTATCCGCGTTTGCTCAATCAATTTACCATCAACATCAAGCGCTTTGTAAGTCATGCCCGGTACGGCTTTACCCGAAACGATGCGGCCGGTGAGGATGCGGCCGAGAAACGGGTCGGCTTCGAGCGTCGTTGCCAGAATTTTGAACGGCGCATTTTCATCGCCTTCGACTTCTGGGGCGTTGACATGTTCAATCACGGTTTCAAACAAGGGGGCCATGTCATTGCGCTCGCCATCCAATTCGCGGATCGCCCAGCCTTGTTTACCCGACGCATAAAGCACTGGGAAATCGAGCTGGTCTTCATTGGCCCCGAGCGAGGCAAACAGATCAAACGCTTCATCCAAGACCCGGTCCGGGTCGGCATGAGGGCGGTCGACTTTGTTGAGCACAACAATCGGTTTCAAGCCCAGCGCCAACGCTTTGGACAAGACGAATTTGGTTTGCGGCATGGTCCCTTCTTCGGCATCGACCAGCAGCAGGCAGCCATCAACCATCGACAAAATCCGTTCCACCTCGCCGCCAAAATCAGCATGGCCCGGCGTATCGATGATGTTGACGCGGGTGTCATTCCATTCAACGGAGGTACATTTGGCCAGAATGGTGATCCCGCGCTCGCGCTCAATATCGTTACTGTCCATCGCCCGTTCATCCATATCGGCATTGCCACGCACGGCACCGGACTGGCGCAACAGCTCATCCACCATGGTGGTCTTGCCATGGTCGACATGGGCGATGATGGCGATATTTCGTAAGTCAGCCATGGGAAATCCTTTTTGCTGCGCTGCACAATTTAAGCGCCTCTTATAGCACAAATCGGCCTTCGTCGAGGGGCAGCGGGTTGCTTTTTGCGTTCCGTAACCCCCCGCGCTTTTCGGTTTCCTGTCCCGCAGAAACCGCATAGGGTGTCATCACATCAACAATGAATAACATAAGGCCGGTGTCATGCCGGAGAGGCAAATGCTGAAACGGACCATTTTATCAATTATTGCTGTGAGTGCGGTGATTATTTCAGGGTGCTCAAAAAAGGTTGAAAGTGCTGAAAATGCTGAACTTTCCGGCGGGCAAAAAGCCGTATCGGTCGCCAGCGCGGCTCTGTTTACCGAGGGTAAGTCAAAGTCTGGTGGGCCTGATTTGGTTTTGCGCGGGACGATTTATACCGGCGACCCCGACCTGCCGATTGCCGGAGAAATCTCGATAGAGGATGGCAAAATCAGCGCCATCTTGCCGCCCGGCAAAACCGGCAAAGCGGGCAAGCGCACGATCCTGCTCGAACGCGCAACCGCCTTTCCCGGTTTTACCGACGCCCATGCGCATCTGACCGGCATCGGGTTTCGCGAGATGACCCTCAATCTTGAAGACACATCATCGATTGCTGATTTGGTGGCGAAGGTGACGGCTGCAGCGGCCAACTTACAACGCGGCGAGGTGCTTTATGGTCGCGGTTGGATTGAAACCGGATGGCCCGAAGGGCGCTTTCCCAACGCCCAAGACCTTGATCAAATATCAACCAAAAACGCGATCCTGTTAGAGCGCGCTGATGGTCACGCCATGGTGGTCAATACGCTGGCTTTGTCCCATGCCAATATCAAAGCTGACACAGCCAACCCTGATGGCGGCAAAATTGAACGCGATAGCGCAGGCAAAGCCACCGGCATGTTGATCGACAATGCGATGTCTCTGGTCACTGTTTTGATGCAAAGCCCAAGCGAAGCCCAGCGCCTTGAAGCGATCAAAAAAGGGGCTGAAGTTTATGCCAAATATGGTTGGACGGGGATGCATAATATGTCGGTTGAAGCTGGCGATGCTGATTTGATGGTCCAGCTGGAAGAGCGCGGCGAATTACCGATCCGGGTTTATAATGCCTTGGTCCCAGAAGCGCTTGACGATTTGATCGCGCGCAAAATCTGGTCGGTCAATGA
>JAZGEB010000030.1:0-5199 GCA_036478515.1 Parvularculaceae bacterium
CACTGTCGATCATTTCTCGGCGAAATTTCAATCGCCAGTCGGTTGAGGCGATGGTGAACCAAAAATAAATCGCCACAGTGATGATCGCAATCAGCGCGAACCAACCACTATAGCGGGTTGCGAACAGTACCGCGACGATGGCGAGCCCCATCAATGTCGGGCCGACATTGAACAGGATAATCCGAAACATGAAAGCAACCGCGCGCACGCCGCGTTCGATAATGCGCGACAGGCCACCGGTGCGGCGCTCCAGGTGAAAGCGCAAAGATAATCCATGCATATGGCGGAAAACATCCAATGCGACTTCGCGCTGGGCGGTCTGGCCAACTTTCGAGAATAAAAATTCGCGCAGCTGTGGTACGGCGGTGCCGAGCAGACGCAAACTACCATAGCCGATGACGAGGCCGAAAACCGCTGCAATGGTGCCTTGCGCCGGATCATGTTGGGCGACGCGATTGACCACACGCTCGAGCAAGAGAGGCGCGCCAAAAATGATCACCTGACCCAAAAAAGTGACCGCTAAAGCGGCGATGATCCGAAGTTTGAATTCGAGATTTTCCGCAGGCCATAGCTTCGGCAGCAAAGAGCGCAGCGCTTTTAGTTGCTCAGAAAAACTGCTGGCGGGCTGATCGGGGGTTGAATTTCCTGGCGGGGGATGATTGTCCATGAGTGGTTAAGTAGGGCGCGCGAGGGCAGAAGGGAAGGGCGGCTAATCTAGGGCTTCCCGATCGGCATGGGCACAATGTTTTTACGGGCGACTTCGCGCAAGGTGAAGCTGGATTCCACCGAGGCCACATTGTCCATCCGCAACAATGTTTCGGAAAGAAATGTTTCATAAGCCGAGAGTGTTGGGATCAACACCCGAATATAATAATCAAATTTACCGGTGACCAAGTAGCATTCCATCACTTCAGGACGCTCGGTGAATTCCTTTTCGAAATTGCGCAAGGAGGCTTCGTCTTCGCGTTCGAGCTTGACCATGATGATCACCGTGACGCCAATGCCGAGCGCCTCGCAGTCGATCTCGGTGTGGTAGCCCTTGATGATCCCATCATTTTCGAGACGTCGCAGACGTCTAAGACACGGGGTTGGCGAGAGGCCAACCTTGTCTGCGAGGTCAGCATTGGTAATTCTGGCATTCTCTTGCAAGTGATGCAGGATTTTGCGGTCAATCTGGTCAAGTTTCATCGGGTGTTTCCGGCTTTTTGGGGCTCTTCGGCATGGTTATGCTAATTTGGTTGTCACTTTTACCAGATTCTCCATCCATTTTGCAACAATCTGTTTCTTGTGTGTTTTTTTCTGCTAACGACGGCCAAGGCATTTTCAGGGGAGAAAAGCCGCGTTAGACAGGATACTCACATGAAGGAGGCACATCCCATGAAGCAAGAACGTGTTGATGTCGAGGGCTGGCATAATGTGATGCGGTTTGAAGACCCGGATCGCGGATTTTTGGCTTTAGTCTCAGTTCATAATAACAATCTTGGGCCCGGGCTTGGCGGCTGCCGGATGCGCGCATATGACAGCTACGAAGCGGGTCTTGAGGATGTAAAAAACCTCTCCCGCGGGATGACTTATAAAAATGCCCTTGCCGGCATTCCGTTTGGCGGCGGCAAATCGGTGATTTTCGGCGACCCCCATAAAGATAAAACTGACGACCTATTCGAGGCCTATGGCGAGGCGATAAACTTGCTGGCGGGGCAGTATATTGGGGCCCAAGATTCCGGCATAACCACCGATGATTTGCGCATTGCCAATAAGATAACGCCGCATTTGGTTGGCATTCCAGATGAACAAGGGCGTGGCGGAAACCCTTCTCCGTTTACCTCTTACGGGGTCTGGAAAGGCATGAAGGCGGCGGCGCAAACGGCCTTTGGCGATGGTTCTCTGGCCGGCAAACGGGTTGCGATTGCAGGGGTGGGTGCTGTTGGCATGGGGCTGGCGGAGCTTTTACACGGCGAAGGCGCCGAGCTGATCGTCGCTGATGTTTATGAGCCCGCGCTGGCCAAAGCCCGGTCGCAGTTTAACGCGACGGTCGTCCCCGTGGAGGAGATCATCTCGCAGAACGCTGATATTTTTGCGCCTTGTGCCCTTGGCGGGTCGATCAATCCAGAGACGATTGAGACGATCAAAGCCAAAGTCATTGCTGGCGCAGCCAATAATCAACTGACCGATATCAAACTGGCTGATCGCTTGGCCGAGCGGGGCATTCTCTATGCGCCGGACTATGTGATCAATGCGGCTGGGGTGATTTCTGTCGGCCTAGAATGGCTTGGCCAATGGGAGCATGACGCGCTGATCACGCGGCTTGATGGTATCGGTGATACGTTGAGCAAGATTTTTGCCCGGTCTAAAACCAGCGGGACAAGTACGGCGGTGGTCGCGGATCGACTGGCCGAAGAGATTTTTCTCAATCTTCGCGCTTAATAACACTGTTTATTGAGGCACTATTTGTTGTTGCAGACCAGGGGTTTGCCGATTACGCTTTGACCAGACCAGCCTTGAAATAAGTGCTGATGGGTCAGGCGAGGACGCGAATAATTGTGATCAAGAGTAGTGAGACTGGGCCCACTGGTGTAGCGAGTGGTGCAGCGATTAAACCTGTTGGGCTAGGAGAAGGTCCTGCTGAGGGCTCTCGTGCGGGCCGGGTTGAGGTCGCAAACGAGGGAGCGAGTGAGGCGCGCGAAGCGGGTCAAAAGCGCGCGCCCCCCTCAGCCAAGCCCGCCCGGCGACGCCAAAATCAGAGTGGCCCGCCGCGCTTTGCCGCGATCGACCTTGGCACCAATAATTGCCGGTTACTGATCGGTACACCGCACAAAAAATCGTTCCGCGTGGTGGATGCTTATTCGCAGATTGTTCGGCTCGGCGAGGGCGTGTCGCAGGCCGGGGCTTTGTCGCAAGGGGCGATGGATAGAACCATCGAAGCTTTAAAAATCTGCGCCGGTAAAATCGTCCAACGTCGGGTCGTGGCGACACGGGCAATTGCGACACAAGCATGCCGCGCGGCAGAGAATGGCGAAGAGTTTTTGCGCCGTATAAGGACCGAAACTGGTTTACAAATTGATACGATCACGACCGAGGAAGAGGCCACACTTGCGGTTCAGGGGTGTCATGATTTAATTGACCCGACCGCAAAAGCAGTTCTGGTTTTTGACATTGGCGGCGGCTCGACGGAAATTTCCTGGGTTCGGCCGGGACCGCGACGGCGCGGGCCGCGCGGACGCAGTGGCGGATCGCGGCGCAGGCCAAGACCAAAACTTGTGGCATGGACGTCGCTGCCTTTTGGCGTTGTGACCATGGCTGAAAAGTTTGGTGGAAAGGATATCTCACGCGAGCTTTATAATGAGATGATTGAATATGTCGCCGGTGAATTGCGCAAATTTGACGGTGCAGCGCGGATGAAAGAATTTTTTGAAAACGGCCAAGCGCATTTGCTCGGAACATCAGGGACGGTGACCAGCATTGCCGGCGTGGAGCTAAAACTAAAACGCTATAACCGGCGTTTTATTGATGGCATCTGGCTCAGCGATGAAAAGGTCCTCACTGTCTCTGAACATCTGCGCGCAATTGGTTTTGAGGGGCGCACCAAAGAGCCTTGCATTGGCCAAGAGCGGGCGGATTTAGTTGTCCCTGGTTGTGCGATCCTCGAAGGCATTATGCGCGAATGGCCAGCGACCCGGATACGCGTTGCTGACCGGGGTTTGCGCGAAGGCATGATCCAAAATTTGATGGCCGAGGACCGCCAAAAAAGACGGCAATCCGCGCGCTCGCAGTCCTGATCCGGATTAACGCGATCAGCGTGTTCTCTTCCGCGCGGAACTAAAGCACATGGCGTAGAACAAACCACAGAACGCCCGTCATCCTGAATTTATTTCGGGATCTTATGAGGTCAGCACCGCTCTTAATCGTGTGAGATCCCGAAATAAATTCGGGATGACGGGAGTTGGTTGTTAGTTGATAAAAGAAACGTTTGCCACGGCTTAAACCGCCTGTGCCGCGCGGCCCGCTTCCCCACGGCTTGACCGTGGGGTCCATCACCTCAACGTGTGCCAAAGTACGATCCGCTCTGTTTGTCATTTCCCCGAGATGGACCCCATACCGGATCTAGTCCGGCACAGGCGGGTCTTTGCCGTGGGGAAGCGCTTCTTTTATTTACTATCCACTACCAACTATCCACTGATCTCCAGTTTATCGCTCCCCACGGCGAATATCCGCGGGGTCCCAGAACCTTACCCCTTATATTTTTCGGTCGCGCCAACCAGGGCATTGACGATGCCCGGTTCACTGGCGGCATGGCCAGCATCGCGGATTACAACCAGCTCGGCATCTGTCCAAGCTTGATTTAATTCCCAGGCGGATTTCATCGGCGTGACAACATCATAGCGCCCTTGGACAATGGTGCCAGGAATACCGTTAAGCTTGTGGGCATTGTCGATGATGTGATCATCAGGGTTTAGAAAGCCCTTATTGACGAAGTAATGGCACTCGATCCGCGCAAAGGCGAGGGCAAAATGGGGGTTGGCAAAACTGCTCATCCGCTCCGTAGACGGATAAAGCGATACGGTTGATCCCTCCCATACGCTCCAGGCGCGAGCCGCTTCTATTTGCTGATCGCGATTATCGCCGGTTAGACGTTTGTAATAAGCGCTGATTAAATTGTCTTGCTCGGCGGGGGGGATGGGTGCGAGAAATTTCTCCCACGCCTCTGGGTAGAGCCAGTTGGCCCCTTCTTGGTAGAACCAATTCACTTCCTTGTCGCGCAGAGTGAAAATCCCCCGCAGCACTAATTCGCTGACATGGGCACCATGTTTTAAGGCATAGGTGAGGGCGAGGGTCGAGCCCCATGAGCCGCCAAACACTTGCCAAGTCTTGAGCCCCAAATGGGTACGTAATTTTTCCATATCCGCGACCAAGTCCCAAGTCGTGTTCTCGCGCAATTCGGCATGGGGGGTAGAGCGGCCACACCCGCGCTGATCGAACAGGATGATGCGATAGGCTTTGGGGTCGAAATAACGCCGCATGGACGGGCTTGAGCCGCCTCCGGGACCGCCATGACAGACGACAACCGGCTTGCCAGTTGGATTACCTGAAACTTCAAAATAGATTTCATGTAAGTCACTTACGGGCAATCGGCCGGTCTGATGTGGCTCGACGGGCGGGAAAAGACTATGTTTGTCTGACATATATTGGCGCTAACCCTGT